>CALFMR010000478.1 GCA_937880585.1 uncultured Acidobacteriota bacterium | reverse complement strand
CATCGACCAGCCGCCGCGTTCAGCCCGCGCGAGGTGGGACCGTCGCGCCGGATCCTCGAGAGTGCCTCCGGGCCCGCCCGCGTCCAGCCGCGTCAGACGATCAGATTCGCGGTCGTCGGCATCAACCACAGTCACATCGACGCGCAGGTCAACGCGCTCATCCGCGGGGGCGGCGAACTGGTGTCGGTCTACGCGAAAGAGCCCGACCTCCTGGCGGGATTCACGCGGACGTTCCCGCAGGCGAAGGTTGCTCGTAGCGAGGCGGAGATTCTCGACGACCCGTCGATCCAGCTCGTCGCGAGCTCGATCGTGCCCGTGGAGCGCGCGCCGCTCGGCATCCGCGTCATGCGACACGGCAAGGATTACATGGCCGACAAGCCGGGCATCACGACACTCGAGCAGTTGGCCGAGGTCCGGAAGGTCCAGGCGGAAACGGGCCGCATCTACTCGATTACCTACAGCGAGCGCTTCGAGAACCGCGCGACCGTGCGTGCCGGCGAACTGGTCCAAGCCGGCGCCATTGGCGACGTCGTCCAGACGGTCGGACTGGGGCCGCATCGCATGCAGGCCGCGACGCGGCCCGCGTGGTTCTTCGACAAGCAGTACTACGGCGGCATCCTCTGCGACATCGGGTCACACCAGGCCGACCAGTTCCTGTATTTCACCGGCTCGACGACCGGACACGTCGTGGCGTCGCAGGTCGGTAACGTTCACAATCGGCAATATCCCGCGTTCGAGGATTTCGGCGACGTCATGCTGCGCGGCGACCGCGGCACGGGCTACGTCCGGGTCGACTGGTTCACGCCCGATGGTCTCGACACGTGGGGCGACGGCCGGCTCGTCGTGCTCGGCACGGACGGCTTCATCGAAGTGCGCAAGAACACGGACATCGCTGGACGCGGGCCCGGCAGCTACCTGTTTCTCTGCGATCGCCAGGGCATGCAGGCCGTCGACTGCCGCCAGGTGGAGCTGCCCTACGGACCGGCGCTCGTACACGACGTCGTGAACCGGACCGAGACGGCCATGGCGCAGGCGCACTGCTTTCTGGCGACCGAGCTGATGCTCACCGCCCAGAAGCAGGCCGAGTGGGTGGAGTTGGCGTAGGCTCGGGCGGCACTCGGGACGGCGGCTTGCTAAACATTCATATGTAGAGTAACGTCGGCGACGTCGCGCCATGCCCGGTCGCTTCCTCGCGGAGTTCGAGCTCTACGTCATGCTTGCCATCGCCCAGCTCGGCGACGAGGCGTATGGCGCGCGGGTGCGACAAGAAATCGAGCGCCGCACGAGCCGGCCCGTATCGATCGGCGCGCTCTACGCGACGCTCGCGCGACTTGAATCGAAAAGTCTGCTGACGCTGCGGACGGCGAAGTCCGAGCCTAGCCAGCGTGGTCGAGCGCGGCGCTACTGCCGACTGACGCCGCGTGGCACGGCCGCGATGCGCCATTCGGCGACGATGCTCACGCGGATGATGGATGGCCTGGAGCTGCGGCCGCGAGGGTCGAAGTCGTCATGAGCGACAGCCGGCCGCGGGCGCGCACCGATGGGCCGCCGCGCTTGGCGGTGTGGCTGCTCGGCAGTCTCATGCACCCGGCGGATCGGGATTGCGCGCTGTCGGATCTCGACGAAGAGTTCGAGGAGCGCTCGGAGCGCGACGGCGAGTCCGCCGCTCGCCGTTGGTAATGGATCAGACGCGGCGATCGATCATGCCGTCGCTCGCGCGACGACTGTCCGCGCGCCGCCTCGCGCGAGCGGCAACCGTCCCGGACATGGCGGAGGCCAGACGCAGCCGGATCGCCGGTCTCGCCGGCGAACTGAAGTGGGCCTGGCGCGGCATCCGGCGCCGCGGCTGGACGGCGGCGTTTCAGATCGGCCTGCTCGCTCTCGCGCTCGCGGCCAACGCCGTCGTCTTCTCGGCGACCGACGCGTTCGTCTTCCGGCGCGTGCCGTATCCGAATGCCGATCGGCTCATCGTGCTGCACAACCCGCCCGCGGATCCGGGGCAGCCAAGCGGCCCCGCTAGCAGTATTTCCACACGCGAAATTCGGGAATGGCGGCGCGAGGCCGACGTGCTGGCCGCCGTGCACGCTTACGAACAGTCCGGCACGACCTACGTCACGATCGGCGACATCACGGATTCCGTACCGGCCGAGATCGTCACTCCCGGTCTGTTCGCAGCGCTCGGCGTTCGGCCACGTTGGGGAAGGCCTTTCACGAACGCGGACGTCGGTCCGGGCGCGCCGCCCGCCGCGATCATCTCGGAGACGCTCGCGCGCGAGGTGTACGGCGATCCCGCCGCCGCGATAGGGCGGACGCTGCCCGCCGATCGTACGCCGCCCGTCGTCATCGGCGTCATGCCAGCTGGGTTCTTCTTTCCGTCAGCGGCGGTCGGCGTCTGGCGGCCATTGGATCTCGACGCTCCGCCGCCACCTGGTGCCCGTTCCCGTTGGTACACGAACATCGCGCTCGTCGCGCCAGGTCTGTCGGCGCAAGCGGTCGTGGACCAAGTGGCGGCACGCGCTCCATCGATCGCCTCCCGCATCGTCGGCGCGGGCTCGCGCGCGCTCCTGGCTGTACCGATCTCCGAGGAGATGCGCGATCCACACGCGTCACTCTTCGCGCTGCTCTTCGGCGCCGCGGGGGCGTTGCTGTTGATTGCGTGCCTCAACGTGGCGAGCCTCGAACTGGCGGGGGCCATGACTCGCCTCCGTGTCTTCGCGATCCAGAGCACGCTCGGCGCCTCGCGCGGCGCGTTGGCGCGGACGGCGCTCTTCGAAGGCGCGCTCTTGACGGCTGCAGCCGCGGCGGTCGCTCTCGGCCTGGCGCTCGGCGGCACCGCTGCCTTGAGAGCGCTGCTTCCGCCGTCGGTCAAAGACGGACTGATGACGCCGATTGCCGTCGACGCTCGTGTGCTGGCGTTCATGGTGGCTGCCGCGGCCCTCGCCTGGCTGGTCACGGCGGCGCCTGTCGTCTGGCGCGCATCACGGTCGAATCTGAGCGCCGCGCTTCGCATCGACGCGCGCGCCACCTCGATTTCTCGTCGCGGCGCCGTCGGCCGTCAATTGCTCACGGCCGCGCAGGTAGCCCTCACCGTCCTGCTGCTCGTCGGTGCGCTCCTCTACGTCCGCACGTACGTGGCGCACGCGAACGAACCGAAGGGCTTCGACAGCAACCGGCTCGCCAGCCTCGAAATCCTGCGCTCGGCTGCCGCGCCGCCCGCAGTTGACATCGCCGAGCAGGTACTCGCGCGGCTGGATGGGATGCCCTTCGTGCTGGCATCGGCACAGACCGGCGCCATGCTCCCGCGAGCGCACGCGGGAATCGGCGGACCACTGGCGATCGATGGCCGTCCACCGCTCAATTTCGTCATCCTCAGGACGGTCGCGGTCGACTCTCGATATGCGGCAGCCATGGGCTTGGCGATCCAGAAGGGCCGATGGTTCAGGTCGGGCGATGGCCTTGGCAGCCTCGTCGTCGATGAGTCCTTTGCGCGTCGCTTCTGGCCGAATGGGGACGCTGTCGGTGCCCGCTTCTATCTCGGCGCGGGCAAGCCAAGTGCGACGAGTTCCAACGGCGCGAACGTGTTCAACATCGTCGGCGTCGCCGCGCATATGCGGACGACCCCGGTCAACGATGATTGGTCTGCAGGTATCGATTCGTTCATCGTCTACAACCAGATCGGACCCAGGTACATCCCCCTCGATTTCGTCGTCCGCCTGGACGACACGCGCCACCTCGGAGCCGTCGTCTCGACCGTCCGTTCGATCGCCGGCCCGTCGGTCGTGCGCGCCGAGCTCGTCGACGACCGCTACGCCGCGCTGTACGGCGACACGCGCGTCGCGGCCCAGATTACGACTGGTTTCGGCATCCTCGCCCTGCTCGTCGCCCTCGCCGGCATCTACGGCGTCGTGACGTTCATCGTCGCGGGCCGCACGCGCGAGATCGGCATCCGCATGGCCCTCGGCGCCGAGCCATCGGCGATTCAACGCCTCGTCATTGGATCGTCGGCAATCTTCATCGCGGTCGGCGCACTCGCGGGCCTCGCGGCCGCGCTGGGCGCCTCGCGCTGGATGGCCAGTCAGCTCTTCGGCGTCACGACGACCGATCCACTGACCTACGCCGGCGTCGCCGTACTCATCGTGGCGACGTCAGCCGTCGCCCTCTGGCGCCCCGCCCGCCGCGCCGCGCACGTCGATCCCGCGCTGACGTTGAAGGCGGAGTAGCGAGGTCCGGCGCGTCTCGGCCTCAGCGCGCCGTTCGGATGCAACGACATGAGGGGGTGTTCGCGGCTTTTTTCGGCTACAGTAAGCATCCGCTGGCCGCAGGCTGAGCTCCCCTTTGAGCCCCGACTCTCCCGTTCCTTCGACGGGCACGCCGACCATGAGCTTTCGCGTGGTCATCATCGGACGCTTGTACCCGGCGTCGATCTGGCGGCTCGTCGATCGGCTGTCGCGTGACGCACCGGGCGTCGTCGTGGCCGGCGTGCTGCTCGAGCCCGTCCAGCAGAAGAGTCTTCGGGCGCGCGTCACCAACTTCATGCGCAGCGCGCGCCGGCCCGGTTATGCGAGTTACGTGGCCGGCCGGCTGCTGGCTGTCCCGATCCGCGCCGCGGCGCGAGCGGGACATGCGGCGCTTCACATCTGCCACGCGGCGCCGCGCGATCTCAATTCTCCCGAGTTGTCCACCGCCGAGCTCGTCGACCGCCTGAAGACGGCGAACGTCGAGACGTTCGTCACCTCGCGCGTTCATTCGCCGGAAGCCGTCGCCTTCGTCCGATCGCTTGGCGCCGACTTGGGCATCTTGTACGGCGCGCGCATTCTCAAACCCGAGCTGTTCGAGATCCCACGTCTCGGCTCGATCAACATCCACCAGCGCAAAGTGCCCGACTATCGCGGCGGCGGCCCGATCGGTCTCTGGGAACTGCTCGACGATCAGCAGGAGATCGGCGTCACGATTCATCGCGTGACAGCCGCACTCGACGCCGGCGCCATCGTCGCGTCCGCCACGATCCCCATCGAGCCGTTCGATGACCTGGTCAGCCTCGGGCTCAAGGCGGACGTCGTGGGCGACGACCTGCTCGTGCAGGCGGTGCGTGACGTCGCCGCCGGCACCGTCCGCGACCGCGTGCAGGGCGAGGGTGGCGCCCTCTATCGCACGCCGGCGCCCGAGGCCCTGCGCCGGATGGAGCGGACGCTCCGCCGACGACGCCCGCCGTTCGTGCCACGCCACCAATGGCCGCGCTGGAAGCTGATGGCACACGTCGTCGTCTTTGGCGTGCGCGCGGTATGGCGCAACCGGCGATATCGACGGAGCGGCTCGTTTCCAGTCGTGATGCTCTATCACCACGTCATCGCGGACCGGCCGCACACGATGGGCATCTCGACGTCGCATTTCGCGCGGCAGGTCGAGTATCTGCGACGGCATTACCGCATCGCATCGTTGCCCGACGCCATCGCTATGCTCCGCGCGGGCCGCGTCGATGCGCCGACCGTCGTTCTGACGTTCGACGACGGCTACGCGGACAACGTGTTGAACGTACGTGCCGTACTCGAACCGCTCGGGCTTTCGGCGACGTTCTTCGTCTGTAGCGAACACCTGACCACCGGACGCGCATTCCAGCACGATGTGGCCGCGGGAGACGATGGATTCCGTCCCATGACGTGGGGTGACGCGCGGACGCTCGTCCGTCAAGGATTCACGATGGCGAGCCACACGCGGACGCACTTCAACTGTGGATCAACTGATATCGAGCGCCTGCGTCGCGAAATTGGTGACGCGCGAACGGAGATCGAAGCGGAACTCGGCTGCCCTGTGCAGCTGTTCTCCTTCCCCTGGGGCCAACCGGCCAACATATCGGCCGCCGCCGTCGACGTCGCGCACGCGCGCTACGACGCGATCTTCTCGGCGTGCGGCGGCGTCAATCACCCCGGCGCGGACAGCGGGTGGCATTTCCGCCGATGCCACCATCCCGACGACTTGATTGAGCTCGAGCTGACGAGCCAATCGCTGCTGGACATGGATCCGGCGCCGCTTCCCTTCTAGCTCGGCGACCATGCGCGGTGCGACGTTCCGAACGCGGCGTCATCCGACGAGCCACCGCGCGATGTGATGCCGCGCCGCCGCGCCTGTCTGGACACCTGATGGTCGCCGACTCGTCTCTGGTCGCCGCGGCGCGGGCTCGCGCGATGACAACCGCATATGATGATGCGCCATGCGCTGGTTCGTGCGGGGTGACCTCGACGGCTTCTTCGGCCTCGCGCTCGACAATCTCGTCCAGCTTCTCCTGATCGAATCGCTGTGCGTCGGCGTGCTGGGGCTGCCGCCGGATCTCATCGACAGCCGCATCCTGCCGGGCGCGGCGGTTTCGATCCTCGTCGGCAACGTCTTCTATGCCATCCAGGCGAGACGGCTCGCCGCGCGAACCGGACGCACCGACGTCTGCGCGCTGCCGTACGGCATCAACACGGTGTCGCTCGTCGCGCACGTGTTCCTCGTCATGCTGCCGGCCAAGGCCATTGCGACCGCAGCGGGTGCGCCCGATCCGGCGCGCGTCGCCTGGCAGGCCGGGCTCGTCGCGACGCTCTCGTCGGGCATCATCGAGTTCGCCGCCGCGTTCGTCGCCGAGCGCGTCCGCAAAGCAACGCCGCGTGCTGCGCTGCTGTCGACGCTGGCCGGCATCGCACTCGGCTTCATCACCTTCGGCTTCCTCTTCCGCGCGTTCGCGCGTCCCATCGTCGGCCTGACGACCTTCGGCGTCGTCATGCTGACGTACTTCGGCCGCGTGCGATTCAAGGGACATCTGCCCGGCGGCCTCGTCGCGATTGCGCTCGGCACGCTGCTCGCGTGGATCACCGGTCTCGCACCGGGCGCCGTCGTGCCGCCTGCCGCGTCGTGGCATCTGCCCGTGCCGGTGATTGGCGACCTCATCGAGGCGCTCGGCGGCGGCCATCTCGTCCCGTATCTCTCCGTCATCATCGCGATGGGCCTCTTCAATGTGCTCGGGTCGCTGCAGAACATCGAATCGGCGGAAGCGGCGGGCGATCTGTACGACACGCGGCCGGCGCTCATGATGAATGGCATCGGCAGTATCGCCGCCGCGCTCTTCGGCTCGGCATTTCCGACGACGATCTACATCGGCCATCCGGGATGGAAGGCGATTGGCGCGCGGGCGGGGTACTCGATCCTCAACGGCGCGTTCATCACGGTCATCTGTCTGACGGGCACGATCGCCTGGATCTCATGGGCCGTGCCGATCGATGCCGGTATGGCCATCGTGCTGTGGATCGGCATCGTCATCAGCGCGCAGGCGTTCGAGGCGACGCCGCGCGAGCACGCGGCCGCGGTTGTCGTCGGCCTCTTGCCGGGCATCGGCGCGTGGGCGGCGCTCATCGCGAAGAACGGTCTGCGCGCCGCCGGCATGGGCACCGACGCGCATCCGTTCACGGCCGCGCTCATTGGCGAGTTCCAGAAGAGCGACACGTGGATCCACGGAGTCTTCTCGCTCGAACAGGGATTTCTCTTCACCGCAATGTTGCTCTCGGCCGCGGTGGTCGGCGTGATCGAGCGTCGATGGCGAACCGCCGCGGCCTGGTGCGGCCTCGCCGCCGCGCTTTCGGCGACGGGCCTCATGCACTCCTACCGCTGGACGCCGTCCGACACCGTGCTCAGCCTGACGCCCGCGTGGCCCTTTGCGATCGCCTACGCCGCCATGGCGCTGCTCTTCCTGACCGCGTCCTGGACGACGGAACCGAACGAGGGACACTGACGGGTGCCGGCGCGGGACAAGTTAGAAGTTTGAAACGAGAAGCCAGAAGTGCTCAGCCCAAGGAAGGGATTCGCGCCCGAGGCGGCTTCAGCCGCCGAGCGCCGGAAGACCACTCCCTCCGTCACTTGAGCGGAGCGAAAGTGGCGGAGGGAGAGGGATTCGAACCCCCGGTGCGGTTTCCCGCACAGCGGTTTTCAAGACCGCCTGTTTCAACCACTCACACATCCCTCCGCGCGACGAGCGCGCCGGCCGCTATTTTCCCTTCTTCGCGAGGATCGCCTCCATCTCGTCCATCACGTGCGTCATGGCGGCCATGGTCGCGTCGAGCGGCTGGTCGGTCGTCATGTCGACGCCGGCATCCTTCAACAGGTCGATCGGATACTTCGATCCGCCGGCGCTGATGAACTGCAGGTAGCGCTCGCGGGCGGCCGGGTCGCCCGTTTTGACCCGTTCGGCCAGCGCGAGCGACGCGGTGAACGACGTCGCGTACTGGAAAACGTAGAAGTCACGGTAAAAGTGCGGGATGTAGCTCCACTCGTTGGCGACGTAGTCGTCGACGACGCACACGCCCTGGTCGGCGCCGTAGTACTTCTTCGTGATGTCCATGTAGAGCTTCGCGAGCGCGTCGCCCGTGATGGGCTCGCCCTTTTCCGCCATCTGGTGCATGGCGAGCTCGAACTCGGCGAACTGGGTCTGGCGGAAGACGGTGCCCTTGATGTTCTCGAGGTAGTTGCCGAGAAGCGCGAGCCGCGTGTCGTCGTCGGTGATGCCGGCCAGCACGTGATCCATGAGCAGCGCCTCGTTGAACGTCGAGGCGACCTCGGCCACGAAGATGGGATAGTCGGCCAGCGGGTACGGCTGCGTCTTGTTCGAGTAGTAGCTCTGCAGCGTGTGCCCCATTTCGTGCGCGATCGTGCTGACGTCGGTGTACTTGCCGTTGTAGTTGATCAGCATGTACGGATGGACGTCGTAGGCGCCGCCATCCGAGTAGGCACCCGAGACCTTGCCTTCGGTCGGCAGCAAATCGATCCAGCGACCGTTGAACGCGCGGCGCACGACGGACTGATAGTCGGCACCGAGCGGCGCGACGGCATCGAGCACGAGTTGCTCCGCCTGCTCGGGCGTGTACTCGAGCTTCACCGCTGGGACGAGCGGCGCATAGAGATCGTAGTAGTGCAACTGGTCCACACCCAGCATGCGCTTGCGCAGACGCAGATACCGATAGAAGACCGGCAGGTTCCGGTTGACGCCGTCGATGAGCCGCGAGTAGACGGCGACCGGGACGTTCGGGCCGTCGAGCGCGTAAGCCAGATCGGACGGATACTTGCGCGCGGTCGCTTCCAGCCGCACCTTCTGCACTTCTCCGTCCATCGTCGTGCCGAACGTCCGACGGAAGGCCCCGAGCGTGGAGAAGAAGGCGGACATCACCTTCTCGCGATCCGTGCGGTTCGGCAGCGCACGCAGATCCGCATAGGCCGCCTGGTCGATCTTGACCGTCGTGCCGTCACCGAGCGTGACGGTCGGAAACGGCAGATCGGCGTTCGCCAGGATCGTGTAGGTCGCGCCCGGCGCGCTCTCGAGCGGCCCCATCGCCGCGAGCAGGCGCTCCTCGTTGTCCGAGAGGGTGTGCGCCGACCGGCGCTCGACGTCCTCGAGGTAGAACCGGTACGGCGCGAGGCGCGGCTCGGCCGCGATGAAGCGATCGATCGTGCCCTTCGGCAAATCGAGGATCTCGGGCTCGACGAACGCCGCCGCGGCGTCGAACGAAGCGGCGAGCTGCTGCATCTGCTGCTTCATGCCCTGGTGCGTCGCATCCCGTGTGTCCTGGTCGGCGAGCATGCTGGCGTACGCGTACTGCCGCGAGAGATCCTTGCGTAGATCCCATTCGGTCGTCAGCGCATCGGCCAGCGACGCCGCGGACTCGCCGAGTCGCCCCTTGAACGCCGCGAGCGACGGCAGCTTCGCCGCGAGGGCCTGCGTTGCCTGGCGCCACGCGCCGTCGTCGCCATAGAGCGCGGTGAGGTCCCACTTGTAGCGGTCGGGAATCTTCGACCGATCCCGTTCCTGCGCCGAACTCACGACCGACAAGGCGACCACTCCCGAGGCGACCGACAAACCGAGCCAACGACGAGGACCATCGATGCGCATGCTTAGCTCCCGGGCTCGATGGCCTCGACGCCGCCCATATAGGGCTGCAGGGCCGGAGGAATCGCGATGGATCCGTCGCGGCGCTGGCCGTTCTCGAGAATCGCGATGAGCGTGCGGCCCACGGCGAGCCCCGAGCCATTGAGCGTGTGGACGAACTGCGGCTTGCCGGTGCCGTCGGCCCGATAGCGAATCTGCGCGCGACGCGCCTGGAACGCCTCGGTGTTGCTGCAGGACGAGATCTCGCGGTAGGTCTGCTGGCTCGGCAGCCACACTTCGATGTCGTACGTCTTCGCCGACGCGAAGCCCATGTCGCCCGTGCACAGCAGGACGCGCCGGTACGGCAGACCGAGCCGTTCGAGCACGGTCTCGGCGTCGCGCGTCAGCGCCTCGAGCTCGGCGTGCGACGAATCGGGCGTCGTGAACTTCACGAGCTCGACCTTGTCGAACTGGTGCTGGCGGATGAGCCCGCGGACGTCGGCGCCGTACGACCCGGCCTCGCTGCGGAAGCACGGCGTGTAGGCCGTGTACTTCAAGGGCAGCAGCCGGCCGTCGAGGATCTCCTCGCGGTGCAGATTGGTCAACGGCACTTCGGCCGTCGGGATCAGGAACAGGTCCCAGTCACCGGCAATGCGAAAGAGATCCTGTTCGAACTTCGGCAGGTTCCCCGTGCCGGTGAGCGCGGCACGGTTGACGAGAAACGGCGGCTCGACCTCGCGGTAGCCGTGGTCGCGCGTGTGCAGGTCAAGCATGAAGTCGATGAGCGCGCGCTCGAGTCGCGCGCCGGCCCCCGACAGCACGGCGAAGCGCGCACCCGACATCCGGGTCGCGCGTTCGAAGTCCAGGATGCCAAGCGCCGCGCCCAGCTCCCAGTGCGGTTTGGGCTCGAAGTCGAAGGACGGCGCCGTGCCCCAGCGCCGCACTTCCGGATTGTCGGCCGCCGATGTGCCGACCGGCACGCTTTCGTGTGGCAGGTTCGGCAGCGTCAGGAGCCGTTCGCGCCACCGCGCCTCGACGGCCTCGAGCGCAGCTTCGAGCTCGCGGATCTCGGCGGCGCGTGTTTTGCTCGCGGCCACGACGTCAGCCGCGTCGCGTCCCTCTTTCTTGGCGCGCGCGACAGCTTCGCCGGCCGTCTTCTGGTCGCGCTTCAAGTTCTCGACGAGCGGAATTAGCCGCCGGCGCTCGGCGTCGCAGGCGGCCAGTTCGGCCAGCTCCGGCCCGGGATCGAACCCGCGCGTGCGCAGCCGGGCCTCCACGTCGGGCAGGTGATCCTTGACGTAACCGGGGTCAAGCATGGCTCATGCTATAACGCGCGCCTTCGCCGTGCGATACGATGACGCGGCGAAGGAGTGTGCCCGTGGCGATGACGATCCGCAAGGCGGTGTTCCCCGCCGCTGGCCTTGGAACCCGCTTCCTGCCGGCGACCAAGGCACAACCTAAAGAGATGCTGCCGCTCGTCGACAAGCCGATCATCCAGTACGGCGTGGAAGAAGCCACGGCCGCCGGCGTCGACGACATCATCATCGTCACCGGACGCGGAAAGAACGCGATCGAGGATCACTTCGACGTCTCGATCGAGCTCGAGACGTTCCTCGAATCGCGCGGCAAACACGATCTGGTCGCCGAAGTCCGGACGATTTCGAACCTCGTCAACAGCGTGTCGTACGTCCGGCAGGGCGAGCCGCTCGGCCTCGGCCACGCGGTGCTCACCGCGCGTCCACTCGTCGGCCCCGAGCCCTTCGCCGTCATCCTGGCCGACGACGTGATCGATGCGACGCCGTCGGCGCTGGCACAGATGATCGAGGTGTTCCACGAGGTCGACGGCCCCGTCATCCTCGTCGAGCGCATTCCCAAAGCGCAGATTTCCGGCTATGGCGTGATCGCCGCCGATGTCGTGCGCGAGGGCGTCTACCGGGTGCGCGATCTCGTCGAGAAGCCGAGGCCGGAGGACGCGCCGTCGGACCTGGCCATCATCGGCCGCTACGTGCTCACGCCGGACATCTTCGACGCGCTCGTCGACGAAGCGGCGTCGGTGACCTCGGGCGAGATCCAGCTCACGAACGGCCTGCGCCGGTTGCTCGCCAAACGTCCGATCTACGCGTGTGAGGTGACCGGTGTACGGCACGACACCGGCAACAAGCTCGGATTCCTCAAAGCCGTCGTCTATTTCGCGCTGAAACGACCCGATCTGGCGAATGCCTTCCGCGCGTACCTGGAGACGGTCCGCGAGGACTGACGGGTCAGTTCGTCCCTGTCGAGCCAGAGGACTTCGCGGGCGCGGTCTCCGTTTTCGTCGCGCCAGCCGTCTCGGTCTTGGCGCCCGACTCGGTTTTCTCGGTCTTCGCGCTGCCGCTCGCCGCGCCGGTCTTCTCAGAGGCGGGTGATGAAGAACTGCCGGACTTACCGTAGTCGGTGACGTACCAGCCCGTGCCCTTGAACTGAAACGCCGGCGAGGAGACGAGCTTGTGAACGTGCCCACCGCAGGTCGGGCACGTCTCGATAGGCGGGTCGGAAAATTTCTGAATGCGCTCGAATCGAGCGCCGCACGCGTCGCATTGGTATTCGTAAAGAGGCATGAACAGACCGCCCGACCTTACATTATAGAGAAACCATGACCGTCTCTGCCGGCACGCTTTTCGTCGTGGCCACGCCGATCGGCAATCTGGAGGACCTCACGTTCCGGGCGCTGCGAACGCTTCGCGAGGTCGACGTCATCGCCGCGGAAGACACCCGGCGAACGGCCAAGCTGCTGGCGCACTACGAGGTGCGCACGCCGCTCATGAGCGTCCGCGAGCACAACGAGGCGCGCGAGGCTCCACGGCTCGTCGAGCGACTCAAGAATGGCGCGTCCATCGCGCTCGTCACGGATGCGGGCACCCCGGGGATCTCGGATCCAGGGGCCCGGGTGGTGCGCGCGGTTCGCGAGTCGGGACTGAAGGTTGTGCCCATTCCTGGACCGAGTGCTGTCACGGCAGCCTTGTCTGTCTCCGGTTGTTCAGCCGACGAGTTCATCTTCCGCGGTTTTCCGCCGCCGGCCGGCCCCAAACGCGTGGCCTGGTTCGATGACCTGGCGAGCGACCCGCGGCCGAGCGTCTTCTTCGAGGCTCCACACCGCGTCGAGCGCACGACGCGCGAGTTGGAGGGCCGCCTGGGACATCGTGATGCGTACTCATTTCGTGAATTGACCAAAATTCACGAAGAATCATTAAAAATTATACATGACTATAATTTGGTCATGGAGGATATCAAGAAAGGAGAGTTCGTATTCGTCGTCTTTGGAGCAGATGCAGATAAGCCTGAGTCGGATAGCATGACCTCCGAAGCCATGACAAAGGCAATTGAGACTGTTGGTCATTTGACCAGTCAATGCGGTTTCTTAAATACAGATGCGGTCACTATGGCAGCCGCCGTTGCGGGTGTTCGCGCGTCGACGCTCAAGCGTGCCGTGAAGGCAGCCCGCTACTCGGTCAAGACACCAAGCGTCTCGACGACTTGATTTCAATTTCGCTTTCTTGCTAAGTTTGGCGCGCTCCCCCCGGTCTTCACTATGGTCAAACGTGCCCACACGCGTGTGGCCCGGCGTCCCGTTGGCGAGCCTGCCGCGCGTCCCCGTCCGGCGCGGGCTAGCCAAACCTTGTCGTCGGCCGAAGCCAGGATTTCGTCGGTTCCATTCGGAATTCCCGTGGCGTCGCCTCCGACGCCCAACGCGATGTTTCTCTTCGAACGCGGCATGCAGGCGCTCCAGCGCCACGACTACCAAGGCGCCTCACGTCAATTCACCGTCATCGTCGACGAATTTCCCATTGCCGACGGGCTGGCCGACCGCGCTCGCGTCTATCTCGACCTCTGCAACCGCGAGCTGCGCGACCGGACAGACGTCAGACCGCAGACGGTCGAGGAGCGGCTGACGGCCGCCACGGCGGCGCTGAATGACGACGAAGACGAACACGCCGAGGAACTGGCGAGATCGGTGCTAAATGTGGCACCTGACCATGATCTGGCCCTGTACATCATGGCGTCGGTTCAAGCGAGGCGTGGATCGCTTGAAGCCGCACTCGACTTTCTCCGCCGCGCGATCGCTGCCAGTCCGGACGTCGGGGCCCAGGCCCGCCACGATGAAGACTTCGAGTGCCTCCACAACTCGCTGGACTTCCAGATGCTCATCGAAGAAGCCGTTGCGCGTCCGCAGGAGCAGCTGAAGACCTACCGGAAGTCGCGGTCCGAGCGATAATCAGCAGGCGGGCGTGTGCGCGCCCCTCTGCTGCCCATGCCCAGCTCTCCGGACATCCACGTCGTCATCCTTGCCGCGGGCAAGGGCACGCGCATGAAGTCCAGCGTACCCAAGGTCCTGCACCCGGTGGCCGGCGTACCGCTCATCGGCCATGTGCTCCGTGCGGCCGCACCGCTCGACGCGGCCAGCACGGTCGTAGTCATCGGCCATGGGGGCGATGCCGTTCAGGCCGCGCTCGCCGATTGGCCAGGCCTGCAATTCGTCGTGCAGTCGCCGCAGCTCGGCACGGGCCATGCCGTGCTGCAGGCCGAGCCCGCGCTCGCTGGGCGGCGGGGTATTCTGCTGCTCCTCTACGGCGACGTGCCGCTCTTGCAGGCCAACACGCTGCGGCGCCTCGTCGAGCAGCACCGGGGCACGAAAGCCGCGGCCACCGTCCTTACCTCGGTCGTCGATGACGCGTACGGGTACGGCCGCATCGTGCGCGACTCGGACGGACGCGTCACACGCATTGTCGAGGAACGCGATGCGTCAGCCGACGAACGCACGATCCGCGAAGTCAACAGCGGCATCTACGCGTTCGACCTCGATCCTCTCTTCGACGCGCTGCACGGACTCGCCACCGACAACGCCCAAGGCGAGTACTACCTGACCGATGTCGTCGCGGCGTATCACCGCCGCGGCCGGCGTGTCGACGCCATGTGCCTCGAGAACGCGGCGGAGCTGCGCGGGGTCAACAGCCGCGTCGACCTCGCGGATCTCACGCGCGCGCTGCGAACGCGCAAGCGCCAGGCGCTGATGCTGGCCGGCGTGACGCTCGAGGATCCGGAGACCGCCTACATCGATGAAGACGTGCGCATCGGCGCGGACACGACGATTGGTCCCGGCGTC
>CALFMR010000477.1 GCA_937880585.1 uncultured Acidobacteriota bacterium | reverse complement strand
CCGTCCACCCACCGCCAGTCGACACCGGCCGACACCCCCTGCTTACCGCCGAACGGCCGCGACCACTGCACGGACAGTCCCGTACCGTCGGTCGGCACGGTCTGGCGCAACGACATGCGGCCGATGCTGCGCGGTGGCGTCGCCGTCGGCACCGCGAGGAACGTGCTGTGAAACAGCTCGTCGTCGCCGAACACGGTGGCCTGGATCTCGTTGTGACCCGCGAGCGACAGGTTCACGCCGCCGCTGGCCGTTGTCCAGCTCGTGTCGTTCGCCTCTTCGGCGCCATCGAACGTGCTGTGTTTGCCGTTGTCGCGCGACTCGTGGAAGTAGCCGACGTGCCCGAAGAATCGGACGCGATCGTTCACCGTGTAGTCGAGCTTGATGTTCGCGTTGCCGTAAGCCACCGACGCGTTGTCGTCGACCGCGCCGCGCTCGTCGGCGGCGACCGTCGGATAGCCGTCGGTATCGAAGCCGGTGACGTTGAACGAGATGCCGAGCTTGCCAAAGACGTCGCTGCCCGAGACGTCGACCTTCGGACTCGACCGCGTGCCGTACTGCGTCTCGAAGGCGAACGTCTTCGACGTCGGCGCGGCCGTCAGAATGTTGATGACGCCGCCCATCGCATAGTTGCCGTAGAGGCTCGACGCCGGACTGTCGACGACCTCGACGCGCTCGGCGCTCGCGAGCGGCACGCGCGTCCAGTAGACCCAGCCGCCGAACGGATCGTTGAACGGCACGCCGTCGAGCAGCACGAGCGTACGGCTGACGCCGCTCGGCCCGATGCCCCGAAGCGAGACGCCTTGCGCCGTGGGATGGGACGCCAGGCTGCTCGCGCGGCGGAACAGGCTGAACGTCGGAACTTGCCGGAGGAGATCGTCGGCGACGACGGCCGGCGATCGCTGGATGTCTTCGCGCGTGATCACGCTCACGCTGGCCGGCACGTCACCGACGCGCTCTTCGCCGCGAGTTGCGGTCACGGTCACGGCCGCCGAAACGGGCGCCGGTGCCAGCACGATCGAGAGCCCCGTGCCGGCCTCGGCCGCGGCCACGGTGACGTGGCTGTCGGCGAATCCCGGCGCGCTGACGACGATCTCCACGTCCACGCCCGCGGGCCGCGCCACGACGAAGCGCCCGTCCGGTCCGCTGACCGCGCGGACCTCCTGTCCTGCCGCCCGCACGACGACAGACGCGCCGGCGACGGCGCCACCCGCGCCATCGCGAACGACACCGGCGACGGTGGCGGCCGGGGCCGCCGCCTGCTGGACCGGCAGAGCCGCCGCGAGTGAAGTGGACGCAATCAGAGGCAGCGCAAGAAGCAGTGAGGTCATGATCCGGAGCTCGACGTCAGACGGGCGAGTCGCCGCCGGCCCGACGAGCCGGCGGCGAGAGGCAGGCAGCCGCTAGGGCAACAGTACCTCAAAGCCGACCCAGGCGGCGCGCGGCGGGGCCGGCGACAGGAACCGCGTGTCGTCATAGTTGCCGCCGAGCACGTCGTCGGCCTCGCCGAGCAGGCCGAACGTGTTGTACTCCGCGCCGAACAGGTTGGCGATGCGGCCCGTGACCTGCAGGTACTTACCGAGCACGTGCGACGCCGACACGTTGACGACGACGTGCCCGTCGATGACCGGCAGCAGGTTCGCTTCGTCGCCACGCAGATACTGCGACGAGAGGTACGCGACGTCGCCGCCGAACGTCGTGCGGCCGACCGTGGCCATGAGCGTGCCCTTCAAGTCGTGCCGCGGAATGCCGGGCAGCCGGCTGCCGGCGGGAACCGCGATCTCGCCGTCGACGGCATCCGGATGGTTGGGGCTGCTCAAGACGAGCGGCGACGCGAACGTGGCCACGAGGTTCGTGTACGCCGCACTCCACCGGATGCGCGGCGTGACGAGGCCCGAGAGCGACAGCTCGAGACCCGTGCGCATCGTATCGCCGACGTTCTCGAAGTGCCCGGTGTTGGTCAGCGCGCCGCTGCTGATGAACAGGATGTCATCGGTGCTGCGCGTGCGGAACACGGACCCGGCCCAGCTCAGCCGCCGCGCGCCGCCACGGCCACCGACCTCAATCGTGTGCGCGACGACGGCGTCGAGCGGCGGATCGGCGACGAAGGCGTTCGGCAGCCGGCACGGTGCGTCCGGATCCGCGCAGCTCAGTTCGGACGGCGTCGGCACGCGTGACGAGATCCCGAAGTTCGCGAACGCCGTGACGCCGCGGCCCATGTCACGCGTGACGCCGACCGATGGATCGACGCGGTCGTAGGCGTGATTACCGCTGAGCGCGTCGCCAAGCTGATCGTGTAAGTCGATCGTGCTGTGCGTGTAGCGCGCTGCCGCGGACACGGTCACAGTCGGCACGACGGTCAGATAGTCGGCGACGTAGAAGCCGGCGTGACTGTCGGTCGTGCGCAGACGGACGGACGCGTCCGAGTCGAAGATGCCGGATCCGATGGTGCCGCGATCGGCCGTGAGCGTCGCCAGCTCCGTGTCGGCCTGATACTGCGTGTGCGCGCCGTCGATCGTCGTGCCGGCGATGAAGTAGTTGGCGCGTCCGGCGAGATGTTTTGTCACGGTCGCCTGCAGCGTGCCGCCCCACCCGCGCGACTTGGTCATCGACGAGTTGTTCGTGCCGTTCAGCTCGTCGTCGTCATCGGGCGCCGGCACGTACTGGCCCGCCCGGTCGATGACTGGATCGCCGTCGCCGTCCTCGCCGCAGAGGAAGTCGTCGAACGCCGGCGACTCGCACTCGTCGTAGTCGCTGTCGTCGCCGTTGATCGTGCGGATCGTCGCCGGACGGTAGAAGATCGTCGCGTCGACCGTCACGTCGTGATTGATTGCGCGGCGGCCGCGCAGCGACATCTGCGCGAGCGACGTCTCGGTCTGATCCGGATACGTGAAGATGGCTTTCCGATTTTCCTCGAGCAGTTGGATCGGCAGCGCGCCATTGCCCACGAGCCGGTTGTTCCCTACCGTCAGCGTGCCGCCGACGACGCTGTTCGTCCCGTGCCACTCGACGTTGCCGAAGAGCTGCCGCTGGCGCGACGGCGAAAAGTCCCGCCAGCCGTCCTCGGCGAGCAGCCGGCCGGACACGAAGTAGCTCAGATGGTCGTTGTGTCCGCCGCTCTCGGCCTCGACCCAGCGGCGTCCGAACGATCCCCCGTCGACGCGCACCGACGTGCCTGGACTCGTGAAGCCCGTCTTCGTGCGAATCGACATTGCGCCGCCGAGCGCATTCAAGCCGAAGAGCGGGCTCGACCCTGGCGTCATCTGCACGCTTTCGATCGCGTTCTCGGGCACGAGGTCCCAGTTGACCGAGTCGCCGAACGGCTCGTTGATGCGCACGCCGTCCTGATAGACCGCGATGCCCTGCGGCAGACCGAGCAACGGCGATCCGACGAATCCGCGGAACTGCAGATCCGGCTGGAACGGGTTCGACTGCGCCTCGTTCAGGTGGACGCTGGCGAGTTGCGTTTCGAGGATGTTGCCGAACGTCGCGCCCGGCCGGTCGGAGAAATCCGACGCCGACACCGTCTGGACGTTGGCGGCCACGGCCGACCGCGGCACGCCGAGATCGTCGACCGGCGTGACGCCGACGACGTCGACGACTTCATGGACCGACGGAAGCGGAGGTGCGGACGCACCGGACTGTGTCTGAGCCGCCGGCGGTGAGCCGGGGGCGGGTGCCTGCGCATCCTGCGCGCGCGCCGTCGAGACCGCCGCGGTCGCGAGCGCGAGACCGAGCGACACGCGGCCGGCCGATGTGAACGCGCGGCGTGCCCATGAGCGAGACGTGCGTGCGGACATGACGCCTCCTCGGCGACGACCGTTACGGCCGCACGACGACGCCCCACGGACTGCCGCCGGTGGCGATGTGCGTGTCGACCTTGCCGGTCGCGATGTCGATGACCGAGACGTCGCCCGACGGGCCGTTTGCGCTATAGAGCTTCTGACCGTCGGCGCTGAGCGCGATGCCCCACGGCCGCGCGCCCACGGTGTCGAACGTGCCGGTCACCTTGCGCGTGGCGACGTCGATCTTTGCGATCGCGCCCGCGCGTCCGAGCGAGACGAAGAGCGTGCCGCCGTCCTGGGAGAAGGCCATGCCCATCGGCCGCGGCGGCGCGGGCGCGCCCTTCACCTTCGGCATCGCGATCGTCGTCACGACCTTGTTCGTCTCGGCGTTGATGACGGTGACCGTACCGCCGTTCTCGTTCGTGATGAACGCCGTCTTGCCGTCGCTCGTGAACGCCACGCCGCGTGGCCGCGCCGACGTCTTGATCTCGCTCAGCACCTTGAACGACGTCGTGTCGATCGCCGCCACTTCGCTGTCGGACTCCGACGTCACGTAGACTTCCGCGCCCCCGGGCCGCACGCCGACGCCTTCCGGCTCCTCGCCGACCTTCACGCGGCTGGTGACCTTGCCGGACGCGACGTCGACCACCGACATTTCGGACGTCTCTTCGTTCGAAACGTAGATGTGCGCGCCGTCCGGCGAGATGTCGAAGTTCTCCGGATCCTGGCCGCTCTCCATGACGCGCGTGAGCTTCTGCGTCGCGAGATCGACGACGCCGATCCCGTCGGCCGACCGATCGGCCGGCGGCAGCTTGGATTCGTCGACGCCGGGCCCGGCAATCGGCGACCCGGAGAGCGCGACGAACAACGTCTTGCCATCGGGCGACAGACGAAGACCGCGTGGACGCTTGCCGACCTCAATCCGTGCCACGACCGATTCACTCGCCGGATCGATGACCACGACGTGCCCCTCGGTCTCGTTCGATGCGTACGCGCGCGGACTTGTCGGCAGCGATGGCGCGGGCGCGGCCGCCGGCGGCGCCGAGGGCTGCGGTTGACCGCAGCCCGCCATGGCGAAGAGGCCGAGCGCCGCGAAGGCCGGCGCCAGAAGCGCCCGGCGGCCGAACGAGACGAGAGGGGTCGGTGTGTCCATGAGGTCAGCTCCCGTGATGCGATGCCTGTCACCTACGAGCTGGGGGCGTCCGAAGACGAACGCGCGGCCGCAGTCGGCCACGCAGGCGGGCATCGGACCCGCGTCGTCGAACACGCGGACTCGATGTCACCCCAGTGTGGCAAGGTATTCTAAACTCCGCAAGGCAGTGCGCACCGCGCCCCATGCGCGCGCGCGTCAGAGATACTCCCCATGAGAACGATCGCCGCTGTCGGCCTCTCGCTTGGTTTGTGCCTGGTCGTGGCCGCGCCGCTCGC
Source organism: uncultured Acidobacteriota bacterium (assembly GCA_937880585.1). Classification (GTDB taxonomy): domain Bacteria; phylum Acidobacteriota; class Vicinamibacteria; order Vicinamibacterales; family SCN-69-37; genus CALFMR01. The sequence goes on along the minus strand of CALFMR010000477.1, from coordinate 9,833 downwards.
CGCGCAAACGCCCGCGCGCGGCGCCGCCGCGCGACCGCAACCCGTCGATCCGTGGACGATTCGCTTGTGGGACGGTCCCGCGCCCGGCGCGCAGGGCACCGCCGATCGCGACATCCCCACGCTCACGGTGTACATGCCCTACGGCCGCGCCGCACGCACGGCTGTCGTCGTCGCACCGGGCGGCGGGTACCAGAACCTGGCCATGAACCATGAAGGCCGCCAGGTCGCCAACTGGCTCAACGGCCTCGGCATCACCGCGTTCGTGCTCAAGTACCGGCTGGGCCCGACCTATCACCATCCGATCGAGCTCGGCGACGCACAGCGCGCCATTCGGATCGTGCGGTCGCGCGCGGCCGAATTCGGCGTCGAGCCGGATCGCATCGGCATCATGGGCTTCTCGGCGGGCGGCCATCTCGCCTCGACCGCGGCCACGCACTTCGACGCGGGTCAGCCATCGGCGACCGACCCGATCGATCGCGCCGGCAGTCGTCCGGATTTCCTCGTGCTCGCCTATCCCGTCATCACGGCTGACGAACCGTATCGACATGACGGATCGTTCAAGAACCTGCTCGGCGATCATCCGGATCCCGCGCTCCTCGACGAGCTCTCGAACGAAAAGCATGTGACGGCCGACACGCCGCCGACCTTCCTGTTTCATACCGACGAGGACACGACCGTGCCGGCCGAGAACAGCGTGCGGTTCTATCTCGCGCTCCGCGCCGCGCACGTGCCGGCCGAACTGCACATCTTCAGGCCGGGCCATCACGGCGTCGGCCTGGCGATGAGCGACCCCACGCTCGACGCCTGGCCGCCGCTCCTCGCGCAATGGCTGCGCAATCGCGGCCTGCTGACGCCGCCCGACGCCGCGCCGGCGGCTCGAAGCATCGCCACGCCTGCCGCGCATGAGTAGCACGACGACTCTCGACACGATTGCGGCCGCCGGCGCCTCGCTTCGTGCGGGCACGACGACCGCGCGGGAACTGGTCGAGGCTGGGCTCGCGGCGATCGACGCCGGCAACGCGCGCGTCAACGCGTTCATCACCGTCGACGCCGACGGCGCGCGCGCCGCCGCCGATGCGGCTGACGCGGAGCGCACGCGCGGCATCGATCGCGGTCCGCTCCACGGCATCCCGTACTCATTGAAAGATCTCGTTGACGTCGCCGGTGTCGTGACGACCGCCGGCTCGCGCGTTCTCGACGACCGCGTCCCGACGACCGACGCCGTCATCGTCACGCGCCTCCGCGAGGCGGGCGCGATCTGTCTCGGCCGCACCAACCTGCACGAGTTCGCGATGGGCACGACGTCGGAGGACTCGGCGTTCGGGCCCGTCCACCATCCCGTCGATCCCTCGCGTTCCGCGGGCGGATCGAGCGGCGGGTCGGCCGCGGCAGTCGCGACCGGCATGGGGCTCGCGTCGATCGGCACCGACACGGGCGGATCGGTCCGGATTCCGGCAGCCGTCTGCGGCATGGTCGGCCTCAAGCCGACCTACGGCGAGATTCCGACCGACGGCGTGGTGCCGCTCAGCACGTCGCTCGATCACGTCGGACCAATCGCGCGTACCGTGCAGGACTGCGCGTGGATGTTCGCCATCCTCGCAGCCGTGGCGCCGCGCACGATCGAACCACGCGATCCGCGCGCGCTCACGCTCGTGCGCCCTGGCGGCTACTTCGATGCGCTCGTCGAGACGCCTGTTCGTCACGCCGTCGATCGTGCGATCGCGCGGCTGCAGGCGGCTGGCGTCGTCGTGAAGCCAGGAACGATCGCGGGCACCGACGCCATCACGAAGGCCTATCTGCCGCTCGTCGTCGCCGAAGCGGCGGACTGGCACGCGCCGTACCTCGAGACGCGCGCCGATCGGTACACGCCGCCCGTGCTCGATCGCATCCGCCTGGGCAAGACGACGCTCGCCGTCGACTATCTGGCGGCGCGCCGGATGCAGGGCGTGCTCGCCGGCTACGTCGATGCCGCGCTCGCCGGTGCGGACGCGCTCGTGCTGCCGGCCGTGCCGATCGTCGCCCCGCCACTCGGCGCGACCGACGTGCGGCTGGATCCGTCGAGCGACACGACACTGCCGATTCGCAGCGCGATGCTGCGCCTCACGCAGCTCTTCAATCTGACCGGACACCCGGCGATTTCGATTCCGGTTCCCGTCGACGGCCTGCCCGTCGGCCTGCAGATCGTCGGCCGGCGGGGACGGACGATGGATCTGCTGGCCGTGGCCGCGGCGTGCGAGCGGGTGCTCGCCTCGTGATCCAGCGGTTCTTCCATCGCTGGGAGCGGCGCCTCAACGAAGTCGACACGAACCGGTTCGTGCGGCCGTTCGAGTGGGGCCTCGACTGGCTCGGCCTCGACTCGCCGGAGGCCGCCGCCGATCCGCTGGCCGCCATCGAGCGCTGGTCCACCGACACGCTCGCTGACACGGACGCGTTCTATCGCTCACCCGCGCCGCACGATGCCGAGCGTCAAGGCAATGTGCTGCGATTTGCCAGCGCGCTCGCGACGGGCGACGTCGAGAACGACACCGTCGTCGCGCGCATCTACGAGCCGGCGGCCAAGGACCGGCGGCCGGCCGCGCCGCGCCGCGCGATCGTCGTGCTGCCGCAGTGGAACTCGGATCCACAGGGCCACGTCGGGCTGTGCCGGCTGTTCGCGCGCTTCGGCATCACGGGCGTGCGCCTGAGTCTGCCCTACCACGATGAGCGCCGCCCCGCGCACCTCGCGCGCGCCGAGTACATCGTCAGCTCGAACATCGGCCGCACGCTGCAGGTGAATCGACAGGCCGTGCTCGACGCGCGCGGACTCGTGGCGTGGCTCACCGCGCACGGGTACGAGCGCGTCGGCATCATGGGCACGAGCCTCGGGTCGTGTCTCGCGATGCTGACGATGGCGCACGAGCCGGCGATCCGCGCTGGCGCGTTCAATCACGTCTCGCCCTACTTCGCCGATGTCGTCTGGCGCGGCCTCTCGACGTGGCACGTCCGCGAGGGACTCGAGGGGCACATCACACCCGACGCCCTGCGCCGCGTCTGGATGCCGATCAGCCCGTGGCCGTTCATCCGTCGCGTCGACGGGCGCGCGGTGCTGCTCATCTACGCCAAGTACGATCTGACGTTCCCCGTCGATCTCTCGCGCGTCTTCGTCGCCGAGTTCGACGCGCAACACGTGGCGCACGAGGTCGCCGTGCTGCCCTGCGGGCACTACACGACGGGCAAGGCGCCGTTCAAGTACCTCGACGGCTACGCGCTCGCGCGGTTCTTTCTCAAGAGGCTGTGAGGCCTGCTGGCCCGGTTCCACGTACCCCTGGGCCTGAAGGCCCAGGGCTCCACAGATGGTCTCAGAGATAGCGGAACAGATCGCGCAGCGCGTCGACGATGACGCCGCCGAGCGCGCGCATGAAGGGCGTGATGTCGCCCGTCGCCATCGCGGTCGACACGGTGTCGGCGCCGCGGACCGGATCGGTGAGAAGCAGCCAGATCGTCGCGCCGGCGATCGTCGCCGCCAGGATGCCGATGACGGCGATCAGGCTGACGCTCCAGCGCGCAAGGGACATACGGCCGTCAGTCTAGCATCGGGCGATTCGATCCTCAGGAGGGATCCGGCGCGGATCGATGGGCGCTACAGATCGACCGTCACGGGCGCGACGATGCGTCCGAGCGCGGCGAGCGAGTCGCCGACGAGCGCCCGATCGCCGACGACGACCACGGTCGCCTTCGCGGGCGAAAGCGCGCGCACCGCCACGTCGTGGACGTCGGCGGCCGTGAGCGCATCGACCTCCGGCACGAAGCGATCGAACGTGTCGTCGGGCAGCCCGTGCACGGCGAGCTGCGCCGTCGCGCGGGCGATCTGCGCGCTCGTCTCGAAGTTGCGCACGTAGCCGCGCGTGAGCGACGCCTGCGCCTGCGCGAGCTCAGCGGTCGTGAGCACGGACGCGCCGCGAATCGCCTCGAGCTCGACGAGGATGTCCGCCACGGCCTGCGCCGTCGCGTCGGCCTGCACGCTCGTCTCGCACGTGAAGCTCCCCGCCACGCGCCGCAGGTCGAACGAGGTGCGCGCGCCGTAGGTGAGCCCCTTCTCCTCGCGCAGCCGCCGGTTGATGCGGCTCGTGAACTGACCGCCGAGCGCGGCGTTCATCGTGATAAGCGCATGGAAGTCCGGCGTCGATCGCGGCGGTCCGACGTGGCCGACGCGCAGCTCGGACTGTGGCGCGTCCGGACGGTCGACGAGCAGGATGCGCGCGTCGGCCGGCGGCGGCACTGTCCATGCCGCATCATCGGGCCGCGGCTCGGGCGTCGCATCCCAGCCGCCAAACGCCACCGACGCCGCCTGGACGACGTCCGATGTCGTCGTCGCCCCGCTCACGATGAGCGTCGCGCCGCCAGGTCCGAACTGCCGCGCCCAGAATGACCGCACGTCGTCGAGCGAGATGCCCTCGACCGAGCCCGTCGTCCCGAGCGATCCATGACCGTACGGGTGGTCGCCGAAGATCGCCGACACGTACGCCCGGTCCGCGACGCTCGCGGCGAGTTGGCGAAGTTGGCGCAGCCGGCTCAGTCGCAGATCGCGCACGCGATCGAAGTCCGCCGGCGCGAGCCGCGGTTGGCGCACGATGTCGGCGAGGAGCGCGAGGGACGGCTCGAGAAAGCGCGAGAGCACCGTCATCGAGAAGAACGTCGCGTCGGCGCGCGTTTCGATCTCGAGATGCGTGCCCATGCGCCCGAACGCGGCGGCGAGCTCGATCGCGTCGCGCATTCCGGCGCCCTCGTCGAGCATGTCGGCCGTCACGCTGGCAAGCCCGGCACGGTCCGTCGGATCGTCGGCCGACCCGCGCGGCACGATCAGGAGAATCGTCACGACCGGCAAGACCGGCAGCGGCACGGCCCACACGCGCAAACCGTTCGGCTGCGTCTCGCGCGCGATGTCCGGAAACCGGACCTGCAGGGCCGGACCGACGACGGGCATGTCGAAGCGCGTGGTCATCACGACACCCGCACCGGCGTCCGATCCGCGCCGGCAATCACGAGGTCGCCTCGGCCGTGCGGCACGACGGCGAGCGCCGTCGCACGATCGCGCACGAGCCAGCGGCCCGCGGCCGCCGCGAGGTCGGCGCCTGTCGTGTTGAGGTATCGGCCGAGATCCGCGTCAAAGCTGTCCGGCACGCCGCGATGGACGTTGTAGGCGTTGATCTGATCGGCCTTGCCGCCGAACCCGCCGAGCGACTGCAGCCGCATGACGAACGTCGCCTCGGCTTGCGCGTGTTCGCGCGCGACTTCGTCGGCCGTCGGGCCGTCGTCGACGAAGCGATCGATCTCGTCGTAGATGGCGGCTTCCACTTCGTCGAGCGAGTGGCCCGGCGCGGCCGACGCGACGATCTGGAACAGCCCGTCGAGCTCGCGCGACCCTTGCGCGGCGGCCAGCTCGACGGCGACGCGGCGATCGTGGACGAGCCGCCGGTACAGCCGCGACGTCCGACCATTGCCGACGAGATCGGCGACCATGTCTAGCGCCGCATCGTCGGGCGCGAAGAGCGCGGGCGAGATCCAGGCGAGATACAGACGCGGCAGCTCGACGCGATCTTCGAGCTGGAGCCGCCGCGCGACGCGCGACACCGGTGGCACGACGACGGGCGGCACGGGTGGACCGGCCGGGATGTCGCCGAAGAGCTCAGTCGCGAGCTCCACGACCTCGCGCGTGTCGACATCGCCCGCCACGGCCAGCGACGCGTTGCCCGGATGGTAGTAGCGCGTGAAGAACGCGCGCACGTCATCGAGCGTGGCGACGGCCAGGTCCGCGGGCCGGCCGATCGTCGGCCATTGATAAGGATGCGTGTCCGGATAGAGCGCGTCCATCAGCGCGAACTGCGCCAGCCCGTACGGCCGGTTCTCATAGTTCTGCCGGCGTTCGTTCAAGACGACGCCGCGCTGAGTCTCGAAGCGTGCTTGCGACAAGGCCGGCAGGAGCCAGCCCATCCGGTCGGCTTCCATCCACAGCGCGAGCCGCAGCGCGCTCTTCGGCACGAGCTCCCAGTAGTTCGTCCGGTCCGGGCTCGTCGATCCGTTGAGCGACGCGCCCGCCTCCTGCAGCGGCTGGAAGAACCCCGACGGCTGATGTTCCGCACCCTCGAACATCAGGTGCTCGAAGAGATGCGCGAGTCCGGTCAGGCCGGGCCGTTCGTTCTTCGACCCCACGTGGTACCAGAGGCTGACGGCCGCGAGCGGCACACGATGGTCCTCGTGGACGAGCACGTCCAGCCCGTTGGCGAGCGTGATCTTGGAGACGTCGATACGCATGCGTAGAGTCCGGGCTCCCTGGCGCCGATCCGCAGTTGGAGGACGCCGTGACGAGGTCCGGCGGACGACGACGCGCGCGCGCCGCCGGGCGCCGGCCCGGGCATTGCTAGTTCGTGATCCGGTCGGGCGTGGAGATGCCCGGGGGCCGTCAACTCACCGGCACGAGAGGGATGGCACCCCGCGCGAAGGACGCCACGGATACCTGCTGTGCCACCCGCTCGGCCACCGCGACGAGCGCGGCGGCTGCCGGTGATTCCGGATCGCTCATGACGAGCGGCACTCCTGCGTCACCAGCCCGACGGACCGGTTCGTACAGAGGCACGCGCCCGAGAAACGGCAGCGACATCGTGGCAGCCAGATCTTCGCCACCGCCCTTTCCAAAGATATCGCTCTCGCGCCCGCACCCGGCACAGACGAAGTGGCTCATGTTCTCCACGAGCCCGAGCACCGGGATGTTCAGCTTGCGATACATCAGGATCGCCCGCCGCGTGTCGGCCACGGACACCGACTGGGGCGTCGTGACGACGACCGCGCCGGCCACCGGCACGGTCTGACTGAGACTGAGCGCCACATCGCCTGTCCCTGGCGGCAGGTCGACGATGAGGTAGTCGACGTCCGTCCAACGGACGTCGCGGAAGAACTGCTGAATCGCGCCGTGCAGCATCGGCCCCCGCCAGATGACCGGCGCGTCGTCGTCAGCCAGGAACGCGAGCGAGATGACCTGCATGCCGTAGCGTTCGGCGGGAATGATCTTGTCGCCGTCGGTCTGCAGCCGCGCCCGCATGCCGAGCATGAGGGGCACGTTCGGACCGTACATGTCGGCGTCGATGATCGCCACCCGGCTGCCGCGCGCCGCCAGCGCCGCCGCCAGGTTCACCGACAGCGTCGTCTTGCCCACGCCGCCCTTGCCCGCGCCGACCGCGATGATGTTGCGCACGCCCTCGACCGGAGGACGGCCGCCGTCGAGCGGCGACACCGCCCGTACGCTCGCCGTCATCTCGATGTCCACCGAGGTAACGCCCGGCACGGCCGACACAGCCGTCTTCGCCTGCTCGCGCATCAGGTCTTTCACGGGACACGCCGGCGTCGTCAGTTCGATCGTGAAGCGGACGTGCCCGCCGTCGATCGTCAACTGCTTGACGAATCCGAGCGTCACGATGTCCTTGTGCAGATCGGGGTCGGTCACGGCCCGCAGTGCGTCGAGCACCGCGGCCTCGCGGGGAGAGCTCATATCCTGATTGTATCTGGCGTGGGCGGCGGCTGCCCGAAGGCGCGCCGCGCGTCGTCATTGACGAGCGTCCAGAACGTGTAGATTCCGAGCGCGGTGCCGAATGGCGGGACAGCCAACAGCGGCACCGCCGCGACGAGCGCCGCGAGTCGCCCTCGCCGAGTCCGCACGGCGAGCCGCCGGCCGATGACTATCAGGGTGATGCCTCCGGCAAGGAGCACCCATCCACACCCGACGAGCAGCCAGATGGCGGGCCCGGCGAGCGGACCGGCGATGCCGCCGATGGCGGCCGCATGCGTGCCGGACGCGAGCACGGCAAGCGATGCGCCCGTCAGGACGCCGAAAGCGCCGGTGAGGACGTAGAGCCAGCCCAGGACGTCCAGGTGGACGCGCACGGCGCGGCCTCGTCAGTAGGCGCCGCCGAAGAAGGCGGCCTGGATCCGATCGACGAAGGCACCCATGTCGGCGAAATCGACAGCGGCGTCGGCGACGGGCGGCCGAACGGCAAACGAGAACGCGGAAATGGCGGGGAGGCTTCCGGCCGCGGGCCGGAAATCAGGATGCGAACGAGCCGCGCGACGGCGGACGGCGCGTCGTACTTCGCTGGCCGGCGCGTCGACCGGCAGGCCGAGAATGTCGAAGTAGTCGTGCACGACGAACCGCCACTCGATTCGCTACCGGGCGCCGAGCGTGACGTGCAGTTCGCGGCGAGTATCTTCTTCCAGAGCGTCGAGATCGACCGTGCTGTCGCACTCGTCACAGAGCACTTCAACCAGAGCGGGACGACCCTCTTCCTGGGGCGGCTGCAACTGACCGTCAGTCACGCGAAGCAGATGCATTTGCAGCGTCTTGACGAGAAAATTCTCGGAATTCCCACAATTCGGACACGTCAGCGACAAATGAGCACTCCATCGGGCGTATGCCATGCCCGCCAAGAGTGTATCGCATTCTTCCGGGCCGCCGGACCAAATTCGGCGGGTCCTGGACGGTCACCGATGCCCGCTTCGGCAGGAAATCCGACGCGCGCGTGAGGCCATCGTCCGAAGGTACGAGGCCCGACAGCGGCTTCACGGATAAAAAACTCGCACGATAACCGGTGGATCTGTGGGCATCCGCCCCAGAACCGCGGCCATCGCGCGTGCATACAGGGCGGCCTGGCGCTCGTGCTCGGGCCTCGGCCGACCGGTCTTCAATTCGACGACCGTCACGTCGCCGTCTGGCGCGATAACCAGGCAGTCGACCACGCCGCGAACGACGGCGTCGGGCTGGCCGGGCGGGACGTAGGAGAACGGCACTTCGTGCCAGCACTCGCCGGCCGCGAACACGGCACGGACGTCGTCTCGATCCCTGAAGCGCGCGTAAAGCGCCGCGGCGTTCGCCGCCAGATCGTCGGGACTCGGGACGTCGACCAGTTCCTGCGGCTGACACAGCCGCCGTGCCACGGCGCTCAGCGCCGTCAGATCGAGGTCGGGCGACGGCTGACGCTGAAACAGACGATGGACGAGCGTGCCGACGAGCCGTTCGTGACCGTCCGAACGCGCGGCGCGCTCGCGCCAGTCGCCGCCGGCGGTCGCGTCGTCATCGCCGATCTCTTCCCCGCCCTCGTCTGGCGACGCACTCGTGGCCGCGACGGGATGACGGCCAACGGCGACCAACGGTCGAATCTCGATCGGCGGTTCGACAGCCGCATCCTGCGTCACGCTCGTCGCGTCGAGGCCGGCGCCAGGTGCCGGCGGGAGGGCGTCCGCCCGGCACACCCGAAACGCGAAACGTCCGCCGGTCGACGTCCACTCGACTTCCTCCGCACGCTCGTCGGCTGCGGCACGCGCGAACAGGTCGCCGAGCGCGGGTGGCAGGAGCGAGGCGAGACTGCGGCCGGCGCGGCGCAAGCGGCCACGTTCGTCGACCTCGGCGGCCAGGTACAGCCGGTCGCGCGCCCGTGTGACGGCGACGTAGAGCAGCCGCCTCAGCTCCTCGGCATCGCGCCGCTCTTCGAGCCTGGTCGCGTCGGTCGACCCGAACGCGACTTCCGGCGTCCCGTCGGGCCCGGACTCGATGACCGCGACCGCGCCGCTTCCGCCGCGCCCGCCGGCGTGCAGATTGACGAGGAAGACGATCGGAAACTCCAACCCCTTCGCCGCGTGCATCGTCATCAGGTTGACGGCACCGGCGGCCTGCACGACCGCGTTCGACTCGTCTCCCGCGCGCAGCGATTCGAAGTACGCGGCCAGCCGGCCGAGCGTGGCATAGCCGCGATTCTCGACGCGCCGGACGAGCGCGCGGACCTTCTTCACGTTCTCGCGCGCCTGGTCGA
>CALFMR010000476.1 GCA_937880585.1 uncultured Acidobacteriota bacterium | reverse complement strand
CGACGTCAATCAGATCGGTGCGGGTCTGGGCGCCGAGTTCGAGGTCGAGCTTGTAGAACAGCCGCGCCATCGACAGCGCGATCTGGATTTCGGCGAGGCTCTTGCCCAGGCAGGTATGCGGGCCGCGGCCGTACGGCGAATAGACGCCGGGCTGCATGTGCTCGGCGCGCGGCTTGGCGTAGCGGTCGATGTCGAACTTTTCCGGCTGCGGCCAGTACTCGTGCATGAAGTGCGGCACCGAGGTGCCGACGTAGATCATCTCGCCCTCGTGGATCTGATGGCCTTCGAACACGAAATCCTTGGTCGCGGTGCGCATCTGCGCGACGGCGATCGGATACAGGCGCATCGTCTCCATGATCGCGCCCTGCAGTGACGGAATCCGCTTGAGCAGATCTTCCGCGTCGATCGTGCCGCTGGCGAACTTTTGTGCCGGCGACGACAACTTCCGCTTACTTAAGCGTGAAGCGTGTGCGGCGCCAGGGCGAGCGCTCGCAGATCGTCGCACCCGCCGACGCAGCCGCCTTCGCGAGTCCGAGCGCGGCGAGGACGGGATCGAACGTGAACGCACCGCCCCCGCGCAGCGCGCCGGCCGAGTCGGTGCCCAACGCCGCGCCGGCCGCCGACGCCGACAACCACGGCGCGTCGATACCAGCCTGTTTCCGCGCGGCCTGTTCACGTCGCAGAGGCACCGCGTCAGCCGAATGCGGCGCGTTGATGACGAAGGGAATCGGATCGAGATCGCAGGCGATGCGCAGGCGCTTCAACGTCGTCGCGAAGTCGGCCGCGCCGCGGCGGGTCGAGACCCACGCCGAACGCGCCGCGCGGCGTCCGATCGCGCCGGTCGTGCTCAAAAAGGACGCGTCCGGCTGCGGCACGATCGCGCCGATGCCGCTCGCTGTCGCGCCTGACGCCAGGCGATCGGCTTCGAGCAGGATGACGCGGAGCCCCGCATGCGCGAGGACGTACGCCGCCGTGCACCCCGTCAGGCCGCCGCCGATGACGACGGCATCGGCCGTCGTCTCGCCGCGGAACACGGGGTAGCTCCGCCGTCGCTTGCGGGGGGTGCGTTCGTCCCAGTACCGATGACCGTACCCTGGCACGACGCGGATGATATCCGAATGTCGCGGCGTGGCCCGCACCAATGGCGCGGGGTGTTCGGGCGGCCACGGGGGGCGCCGTATCCCCTGGCCCTGAAGGGCCAGGGCTCCACAAACGAGCAAACGACTTCGTGGAGCTCCACAAACTATCCGTGGAGCCCCGCGCCTTCAGGCGCGGGGGGCTGGCCTGTGCCGACCGGGATAGTTCGAAGGCTAACCGCAGCGCGCGAGGAGGCTGCGGGCGAGATCGACGTACAAATGAACGGCGCGTTCGAGGTCGGCCAGCTCGACGTACTCGTCGGCCGTGTGCGCGAGCGTGACCGACCCGGGCCCGACGAGGAGCGGCGCGCCCCAGCGATCGAGGAACGGGATGTCCGTCGTGAACGAGAACACGTCGGCGTCGAAGCCGTCGACGTCGGTCAGCCGCACGGGCGGCACGACCAGCACATCGTCGAGCGCCACGCGGTCGCCGATCGCACGATCGAGCGTCGCGCGAAGCTCGGCCGGCTCGCCGACCGTGCGGAACATGATCTCCGCTTCCGCCTCGGGCGAGACGACGTTCGGCGCCACGCCACCTTTGATGAGGCCGGTCGTGTAGAACGTGCGGCCGAGCACCGGGTCTTCGGGCCAGTCGAGGCTGCGCAGCGCGACGAGCGCGTCGATCAGCTTGTCGATCGCCGACTCGCCCAGCTCGGGCAGGCTCGAGTGCGCGGCGCGTCCCTCGGCGCGCAACCGCACGCGATAGACGCCGCGTGTCGCGCGCGCCAGACGATTACTCGTCGGCTCGCCATTGACGAGGAAGCGCGATCCCGGCGCCACCGTGTTGGCGATCTTCGCGCCGTCGCTGCCTCGCTCTTCGCCGATGACGAACAGCAGGCCGACGCGCGACTCGCCGGCGCTGCGCAGCCGTTCGGCCGCCGCGACCTGCGCCATCAGGATGCCCTTCGCGTCGCACGCGCCGCGGCCGTGCAGCCGGCCGTTCTCCACGCGGCTCGCGAAGAACGGCGGCACGCAGTCGAAGTGCGTGGAGAAGACGACGAGCGGGTCGCCGACCGAGGCAATGACGTTGAACCGGCCCTCGCTGACCGGCTGCTCGGTCACCGTCCAGCCGAGGTCGCGCAGCAGGCGCGCGAGGCACGCGCCCGCTTCGCCCTCGCGGCCGGTGGTCGAGTCGATGTCGATGAGATCGCGGCTCAGCCGGATCTGCGTCAGCGAATCCATGCCTCGAGCTCCGTTCGCGTGTCCGTCCGGTCGTCGCGATACTTCACGATCACCGGCGTCGCGAGCGACAGTCCCCACTCGCGCCCGGCGCCAACCGTCACCGCGCGCGCGCCCGGCACGACGACCGCGCCTTCCGGTACGACGAGCGGCTCGCCCGTGGCCGGCCGGATGATGCGCTCGTTCGGCAGGTCGTAGATGGGCGTCGATCCGGTCAGCACCGTGCCGGCGGCAATGACGGCGCGGCGCTTGACGACGGCGCCCTCGTACACGCCCGTGTTCCCACCCACCAGCACGTCGTCTTCGATGACGACGGGGATCTGGCCGACCGGCTCGATGACGCCGCCGATCTGCGCGGCCGCGCTGAGATGGACGCGCTTGCCGATCTGCGCGCACGATCCGACGAGCGCGTGCGAGTCGACGAGCGTGCCTTCGTCGACGTACGCGCCGATGTTCACGTACATCGGCGGCATGCAGACGACGCTCTTCGCGACGAACGCCCCTTCGCGAATCGTCGACCCGCCCGGCACGATGCGGATGCCCGCGTCGAGGCCGGGGCGCTTCACCGGCAATGTGTCCTTGTCATAGAACGGCCAGCGGCCGTGGTCGGCGGACTGGTCGATCATGTCGCCGAAGCGGAACCCGAGGAGAATGCCCTGCTTCACCCACGTGTTCACGCGCCAGCCGGATGGCGACGTCGCGTCGGGTTCAGCCGCGCGGGCTTCGCCGCGAGCGAGCGCCTGCTGCAGTTCGAAGAACGCGTCGCGGGCCGCTGTCTTGTCGGCGTCCGCGCCTCGGGCGAAGAGCGCGCTGATGCGTTCGGCCAGTGCGCTCACGCGTGCGACTCGACGACGACGGGCAGCCCGAATCCCTTCAACACGGCGAGAATCCGCTCCTGCGTGGCCGGCTGCGGCGGCACCATCGGCAACCGATAGATCGGCTCGCACAGGCCCATGGCCGCCATCGCGAACTTCACGGGCATCGGGTTGGATTCGAGGAAATTCATCTGCATGAGGGGGAAGAGCTTGCGATGCCAGCGGCCCGCGGTCGCGAAATCGCCGCGCTCGGCCGCGTCGATCATCTGCGTCATCTCGGCCGGCACTTCGTTCGACGCGACCGAAATCACGCCGCGCCCGCCAACCGCCATGAGCGGCAGCGCCAGCGCGTCGTCGCCCGACAGCACAATGAAATCCTCGGGCACGAGACGGCAGACGTCCGCCATCTGCGTCATGTTGCCGGACGCTTCCTTCACGCCGACGATGTTCGAGACATTGGTCGCGAGCCGCACGAGCGTGGCCGGCTCGACGTTGCAGCCCGTGCGGCCGGGCACGTTGTAGACGATGACGGGCAGCTTCGTGCTCTCGGCAATCGCGCGGTAGTGCTGGTAGAGACCTTCCTGTGAGGGCTTGTTGTAGTAGGGCGTGACCGAGAGGATGCCGTGGGCGCCGGCCCGTTCGAGCGCGGCCACGCTCGCGATGACCTCGCGCGTGTTGTACCCGCCCGCGCCGGCCAGCACCATCGTGCGGCCCTCGACTTCGTCGGCGATGATCTCGACCATGCGCCGCCGCTCGTCGGCCGTGAGCGTGGGCGTCTCGCCCGTCGTGCCGCAGGGCACGAGGAAGTGGATCCCGGCGTCGGCCTGCCGCGCGGCCAGGCGGCGCACACCTGCCTCGTCGAGCGCGCCCGCCGCCGTGAACGGCGTAATCAGCGCGGTGCCAATGCCGGTGAATGACAGTCGCATGGAATCCTCCCGCCAGCGTTCTACGGACTATTGATCAGGTCGCGCATGGTGAACCAGCCGCGCCGGCCATTGAGCCAGCGGGCCGCTTCCAGGGCGCCGTGCGCGAAAACCGACCGATCCCTGACCGAATGCGTGAGCGTCACCGTCTCGCCGCCGCCGTCGAACCCGACGACGTGCGTGCCGGGAATCGCGCCGGCGCGCGTGGACGACATGTCGATCGTGCGCGTGTAGCCGGCTTGCTGCATCGCCGCGAGGAGCATCAGCGCGGTGCCGGACGGCGCGTCTTTCTTGGCCGCGTGATGCGCCTCGTGAATCCACGCGCCCACGTCCTCGATGTTCATGAACGCGCGCGCGGCCTGCTCGACGAGATAGCTGAAGATGTTCATGCCGAGCGAGAAGTTCGCCGCGGCCAGCACGCCGATACCCGCTTCGCCCGCGCGTGCGCGCATCTCGGCTTCGTGCGTCTGCCAGCCGGTCGTGCCGATGACGACGTTCAGTCCGCGTTCGGCCAGCGCATCGAGGTTGCCGCGGACGGCGTCCGGCTGCGAGAAGTCGATCGCGACGTCGACGTGTCCGGCGCCGGCGAGCACCTGCTCGATGGGCGTGTGGATCTCGGCGACGGCCGCGATCTCGCACCCGTGCTCGGGCGCGAGCTTCTCGACGAGCTGTCCCATCCGTCCGTGGCCGACGAGCAGCAGCCTCACGCGTGCACCCCGAAGAATTGATCGTGGACGCGCGCGAGCGTGGATGCGAGATCCGCTTCGCGGATGACGAGCGTGATGTTCCGCCGCGACGCGGCCTGCGACAACATGCGAATCGGCACGTCGCCGGCGGCCTCGAGGAGACGGCCGACGAACGCCGCGTCCTGCTGCAGTCCCTCGCCCACGGCGCAGAGAATGGCCATGTCGTCCTCGCGCGTGACCTCAGCGACTTCCTGCAGCGACTCGACGATCTCCGGCAGCCGCCGCGCGTCGTCGATCGTCACCGACACGCTGACTTCCGACGTCGTGACGACGTCGACCGACGTGCGATGACGCTCGAACGTCGCGAAGATGCGCGCGAGAAAACCGTGCGCCATGAGCATGCGCGTGGACCGGATGTCGACAACGGTCACGTGCCGCTTCGAGGCCACGGCCGTGAGCGGTTGATCGGATGGCGGACGGTCGCGCGTGATGAGCGTGCCCTTCGCGTCGTGCGGATGGCGCGAGTTGAGGATGCGAACGGGAATGTTCTCCGCGACGGCCGGCTGGATCGTCGCCGGGTGCAGGACCTTCGCGCCGAAATACGCGAGCTCGGACGCTTCCTCGAACGAGAGGTGCGGTACGACTTGGACGTCGGGGACGAGCCGCGGATCGGCGGTGAGCATGCCGTCGACGTCGGTCCAGATCTGGATCTCCGACGCGCCGAGACACGCCCCGACGATCGCCGCCGAATAATCCGATCCGCCGCGCCCCAGCGTCGTCGTCACGCCGTCAGGGGTGGCGCCGACGAAGCCGCCCATCACTGGCACGCGGCGATTGGCGACGAGCGGCCCCATTTCGGCCGCCAGTGCCGCGGCCGTTTCCGTCATGAGCGGCGGCGCGGCCATGTGCTCGGGACCGGTGACGACGGCGCGGCGCGCATCGACCCATCCCGCCGCGATGCCGTGCGCGGCGATCGCTTCGGTGACGATGCGGCTGCTCAGGATTTCGCCGGTCGCGGCAATCGCATCCATCCAGCGCGGCGTCACCTCGTGCAACACGGCGAGCGCGCCCGTGACGCGTTCGAGCTCGTCGAACTCGTCGTTGATGAACTGGACGACAGCGGGCCGATCGCCGGGCGCGTCGATCATGCCGGCGACTTCGAGATGCCGCGCGCGCAACGCACGCAGCGCGTCGAGCGTGCCCTCGACGTCGCCGGCGCCGGCCGACGTCGCGGCCTTCAGGAACAGGTCCGTGGCGCCGCCGAGCGCGGAGACGACAACGACCGGACCGCGCAGATCGCCGCTTTCGGGCTGGATGGCGGCCTGCCGGGCGGCGCGGACGATGGCGATGAGGCGCTCGATGGCGGCGCGGTCGGCAACCGACGTCCCGCCGAACTTCATGACGACCATCGTCAGCTCCTACCCGCCGCGGCGGACGTGAGCGTCGGCGCGCCGCTGACCGGCGCGTCGAGAATGATCCGCAGCACGCGGCGCAGCGGCTCGGCCGCGCCCCACAGCAACTGGTCGCCGACGGTGAACGCCGCGAGGTACTCGCCGCCCATCGCGAGCTTGCGCAGCCGACCGACGGGCACGGCGAGCGTGCCGGTGACGGCGGCGGGCGTCAGCTCGCGGAGCGTGACGTCTTTCTCGTTCGGCACGACGCGCACCCATTCGTGCGCGGCCGCCAGCATCGCTTCGATTTCAGGCAGCGGCACATCGCGCGTGAGTTTCACGGTCAGCGCCTGACTATGACAGCGCATCGCGCCGATGCGCACGCAGATGCCGTCGACGGGAATTGGCGCGCGCGCGCGGCCGAGGATCTTGTTGCACTCGGCCATGCCCTTCCATTCCTCGCGGCTCTGGCCGTTGCCGAGGTCCTTGTCGATCCACGGCAGGAGGCTGCCCGCGAGCGCGTGACCGAACTCGGCGGTTGGGAACGCGTCGCCGCGAAGCGCGGCGGCCATCTCGCGATCGATGTCGGCAATCGCGCTGGCCGGATCGGCGAGCTTCGCAGCGACCGAGGCGTGGGCCGCGCCCATCTGCTTGACGAGCTCGCGCATGTGCCGTGCGCCTGCGCCCGACGCGGCCTGGTAGGTCATGGCACTCACCCACTCGACGAGTCCCGCGCGGAAGAGGCCGGTCAGGGCCATGAGCATGAGGCTGACCGTGCAGTTGCCGCCGATGAAGTCGCGCCCACCGTCGGCAAGCGCGCGATCGATGACGTCGCGGTTCACCGGGTCGAGCACGATGACCGCGCCATCTTTCATGCGGAGCGTGGACGCCGCGTCGATCCAGTAGCCCGTCCATCCGGCCTGGCGCAGCTTCGGATGGATGTCGGTCGTGTACTCGCCGCCCTGGCAGGAGACGAGGACGTCGCACGCGGCGAGCGCGTCGAGATCGCGCGCATCTTTGAGAGCCGGAGCGGGCCGGCCCACCTCGGGCGCCGGCGCACCGGCCTGCGAAGTCGAGAAGAACACGGGATCGATGCGATCGAAGTCCCGCTCGGCACGCATGCGCTGCAAGAGGACCGACCCCACCATGCCACGCCAGCCAATGAGTCCAACGTTCGGTGCCATAAAGTCCACGTCAGAAGTTCGAAGCCAGAAGCCAGAAGTTTCGCCAACAACAAAAAACCCGCCGTGCAGATCGCATCGGCGGGTTCAGGAGGCCACGAGCGGGCCTGACGCTCCGTCAGGCCGTGGTCACACGCACATCCCCACCGACGCCGCTACGGGCGTCTTCCGCTTTCGATCGGCGCGCTTTCGCGCGGTGAAGATGGCAGCTCGGGCCATGGTCAGCTTCAGAGCATAACGGGCGGCGGCGGGGAGCGTCAAGCGGCGGGGTGACGCTTGTCGAGACTCATCAGAAATGTCCCCGGGTTATCTATGCCGGCGCGCCGGAGCGCGGCCCCGTCAAAGCCGCGTCGCCACGGACGATCGAGCGCGGGATGATGGCGACGTGTGAGTGACCGGGTGCCGCCGGCGATGCCGCGGGTGGGCAGCGCGCG
>CALFMR010000475.1 GCA_937880585.1 uncultured Acidobacteriota bacterium | reverse complement strand
TTGGCCACACCTGCACCAGAATCCGCTGAAGGGACGTCGCGAGGTGCCACGTCAGATCGTAGGGCGATAGGACGTACGCCGCGTAGAAGCTGGCGAGCATTCCAAGGACCACGACGGCGGAGAATCCCACCGAACGACGCAGACCTGAAGGGACGCGACAGCCTCCGACCACGAGCACGACGGCGAACACCGGCGCAACGCCGATCGGGAACGAGCCGCCCCAGCTCCACATCGTCGCCGCAAATGCGTGGATGATTTGTTCATGCCGAGCAAGGTTCAGCACCTTATCTACCGCGTGCTTGTCGGTCAGAGCCGTGGCAAGCCCACCCGCGGAAGAATGCGCCTTCATCACCGCCAACAACGTCCAGAACGGCAAGCCGCCGCCGACCCAGGCCAGCAGATGGCGCACGCGCTGTCCGACAGGCCGCGATCGTCGCACGCCCCAGTACGTCAGATAGGCGGCGGCCATGATGAGCACGTCCGGCGTGCCCTCATTCTTCATGAGGCTGGTCAGGCCGGCCGCGATGCCTGCAAGCACGGCGAGCCGCACGCCGTCGTCCGACTGCGCGTCGAGCACGAGCAGCACGACTGACGCCAGGACAAGAAAGGCCAACGGCACGTCGGCCATCTGCGCCGCGCCGAATACCGTCAGCGGCCAGGCCGCCAATGTGAGCAAACCGCCCCAGAGGGCGGGCGTCCAGCCGCGAAGCCTGGCGAGTGCCCCTATGACGACGATTGGAATGGCGTAAGTGAAGACGGCAGCGACCGCCGCTGATGCGTACGGCGTCGTGTCGCCCGTCCACGACCAGAGACGCGCGACGGCCGCGGGCAGCAGAAGCGGATAGTCGTGCTGCGTGATGGCGCTCGAGAAGAGATTCGTCCAGGCCGCGCCGCCGCGCACCATGAATCGCGCCTTGAGGTTCCAGATCGCCCAGGCGTCCCAGTCGCCGTTGGGTGCCACGGTCGTTCGCACGACGAAATACGTCACCGAAAGGCCACCAACGATCGCGATGGCACCGACCAACCACCAGTCGATGTCGTCGCTCGCGTCAGAGCGGCGACTCGCGGTGGAGGACGGCACTCGCCATGCGGCGGCCATCACGAGCACCCAGACAGCAATATCCAGCGCGTGAAACGCCGCCGGCCGAAGGTCGCGAACGGCGAGACGCCACACGCAAAAGACAGCAGCCGAAACTCCGAGGCCCAGGCCCACAGCGAGGCCCGCTGCGAGCAGAAGACGCGCGCCGCCAGGGCCGAGGCCTCGCCGTATCCAGGCGAACAACGCCAGGGTGGGAAGGCCGATGGCGCCAGCGAGTTCAATCAGCGTCACTGATACGTCTGAACACGGCGATGCCGCCGGCAACCGTTCTTTCGGAGGCGAAGCCGACCGGAACCGGTGGGGGTTGGCCGCCGTCGCGTGCAACCGCAATCACGACGTCTGGCGCGGTCCCCTCAACCAGAATCCGCGGCGCCAGCGCGTATTGAGCCTGAAAAAACGCGGCCAGGTCGGCGGCGTTCGAACGGAGGAATCCGGTCTTCAGGTAACCCACACGTCCGGTCGCGGGCAGCAACGGGGCGACGGCGGCGAATATGCGGTCGGCCGTCGATGCGCCGTCCGCGCGGGGATCTAGATGTAGCTGAAATGAGATGCGCCGGATCAGCAGGAGAGCACCGAGCGCCACGAATGCCGTGAGACCGAGACGCACGGCGAGATGGCGCCATTCGCTGACGTTCATGGGGAGGGGGCCTTTCAGCCATGTCGCCGCTTCACGACTCGCCGGACAC
Source organism: uncultured Acidobacteriota bacterium (assembly GCA_937880585.1). GTDB lineage: Bacteria > Acidobacteriota > Vicinamibacteria > Vicinamibacterales > SCN-69-37 > CALFMR01. The sequence goes on along the minus strand of CALFMR010000475.1, from coordinate 608 downwards.
TGCCGGCGCGGCTCGCGGAGTGTCGGGATGCGCGCCCTCTATGACCCTGAGAAGGTCGTCATCCAGGTGCCTCGTACCACGCGGTTCGTCTCACATAATCCACGTAACTCAGGACGATGCGGAGCACTTTACCCGATACATCCGCGTCTGCATAGTCGGCGACGCGAACCTCGACGCCGCCCGGTCGGCTGGTCGCCACTTCGACCGCCTGCTCGATGCGCGCGGCCGAGAGACCGGCCATGATCGTCGCGCCGGCTTCCATCCCTTCCGGCCGCTCGTGCGCCTCGCGGATCATCACCCCCGGAAATCCGAGAAGCGCCGACTCCTCGCTGAGCGTACCGCTATCGGACACCACGCAAAAGGCCTCGGTCTGCAGCTTGATCCACTCGAAGAAGTCGAACGGCGGCAGAAATTCGAGGGCCGACGTCCCGGCGCGCCCAGCGCTCCGGAAGAGCGCGGTGAGGCGTTTGCGCGTCCTGGGGTGCGTGGAGACGATGATACGACGCCGGTACCGCCGCGCCAACTCCGAAAGCGCAGCAACGAGCGCCGAGAGCCGCGCCGGGTCGTCCACGTTCTCTTCCCGATGCGCGCTCACGACGAAGTAGCGC
>CALFMR010000474.1 GCA_937880585.1 uncultured Acidobacteriota bacterium | reverse complement strand
GACCCCGCGGTGTTGCTGCGAACGGTGGCGACGGCCGCGGGCAGATGAGGACAGGCAGCTCTCTTCGATGCAGCGAGGTCTGGGCGGCAGGGCCAGTCATCTTTTTTGCAGTGGCGCGGGGCCATCTTTTCTTGCCTGCTCGCGGGGCCCCACCCCCGCTCGCCCGCTCAGCGCCGCTCCTCCGTCGCGGGCTTCGCGGACTTCTTTTGATCGCTTCGCCGCCCTCGCTTCGCTCGGGGGCTCGCGGTGTCATCTTTTATTAGTTCTGCCCCCTGATCCCTGATCCCTGTCTTCTGTCCCCTGTCCCCTGTCCTGATATCGTGAATCCTCGTCCATGATCGAGCCTGCCTATCCCGCCGCCCGCGCCGTCGCCGCTCGCGCCGAAGCGCACTTCGCGCGTCATCACGCGCTCGTACGCGGCCATGCACGCGAAGACCTCGCGCCCGCACCCGACGCGTCGTCGATCGAGACGATGGTCGACGCTGCGTTCTGGGCGAGTCTGCGGCGTGAGGAGGGCGCATTGCCGACCATCTCGCTTGCGCTCGTGCCGCCAGCGCCGGCGTCACATCCGCTGACCTTCGAGCGCTGGCTGCCGCTCTCGCCCGCCTCGCTCGCGCACCTGGCCCCGGCGGTCCAGCGTCCGGGCATCCACCTTGGCGTATGGCGCGACGCCTCGGGCACGCTCGGCGTCTGGGGCACGACACGGCGGTTGCCGCTTCTCGCCTTCGTCATCGAGGTCGTCGCGTCCGGCCTTCTCGTCATCAAGCATCGCGGCGAGTCGTTCGGCAAGTTCGTCAACGTCGCCGTGCTCGAAGGCGATCAAGTGAAGGTCGTCGACGAGTCGGACGCGCAACGGCCGGATTGTCCGGGTGTCGTTGCGTCGCTGCTCGGTGTGGAGCTGCCCGGCGTGCGTGCCGATTCGACCAACGTGCTCGTCCAACTGGCCGCGTCGATGCGCGCGCACGGTCGTGGCGGCGCGCTGCTCCTCGTACCGTCGGCGAGCACGACGTGGCCCGAGTCGATCGTCAGCCCGGTGCTCTACGCCGTGGCGCCCCCGTTCGGCGAGCTGTCCGCGCTCGTCAGCGCCAATGGCGTCACGCGCGAGACGCACGAATGGCAGGAAGAGTTCCGTCGAGCTGTCGAGGCGCTTGCAGGACTCACGGCCGTCGACGGCGCAACCGTCGTGAATGACGGCTACGCGCTGCTCGCGTTCGGCGCCAAGATCACGCGTCGCCGCGGCACCGATCCGGTCGAGCGCGTGCTTCTGACCGAACCGGTCGAAGGCAGCGCGCGCGTCGTCGTCAACCCGTATCAGCTCGGCGGGACGCGACATCTCTCCGCCGCCCAGTTCGTCCACGACCAGCCCGACGCCACGGCGCTCGTCGCCTCGCAGGACGGCCGGTTCACGATCTTCAAGTGGTCGCCGCGCGACGACATCGTCCGCGCGCATCGCGTCGAGGCGTTGTTGCTATGAGTGCGCCGGAGGTAGCCGTGACGGAAATGGAGTACCGAGCGCTCGGCCGTTCCGGGCTGATGGTGCCCGTGCTGAGCTTGGGGACGGGCACGTTCGGAGGCGGGACGGATTTTTTCCGCGCCTGGGGCACGGTCGACGTGAAGGAAGCCACGCGGCTCGTCGACATCGCGCTCGACGCGGGCGTGTCGATGTTCGACAGCGCCGACACGTATTCGAAAGGGTTGGCCGAGGAGGTGCTCGGCCACGCGATCAAAGGCCGCCGTGATCGCGTCCTCGTCTCGACGAAGGGGTCATTCCGCATGGGGCCCGGGCCGAACGACGTCGGATCGTCGCGCCATCGGATCATCGGCGCGTGCGAGGCGAGCCTGCGCCGGCTCGGTACCGACTACATCGATCTCTATCAGCTCCACGGCTTCGACGCGGTGACGCCGGTCGAGGAGACCGTGCGCGCACTCGACGATCTCGTGCGCGCGGGCAAGGTGCGCTACGTCGGCTGCTCGAACTTCTCCGGCTGGCACCTGATGAAGTCGCTCGCGATCGCCGACCGCTACGGCTGGACGCGGCACGTCGCGCACCAGGCGTATTACTCGCTCATCGGCCGCGACTACGAATGGGAGCTGATGCCGCTCGGACTGGCCGAGGGTGTCGGCGCCGTCGTCTGGAGTCCGCTCGGCTGGGGCCGATTGACGGGGAAGCTCCGCCGCGGCCAGTCGAAGCCCGAGGTCAGTCGTCTGCCGGGCACGATCAACGAAGCGCCGCCCGTCGACGACGAGCATTTGTTCAAGGTTGTCGATGCGATCGACGCCGTCGCGAAGGAGACGGGGAAGACCGTGCCGCAGATCGCGATCAACTGGCTGCTGCAGCGGCCGACGGTCTCGACCGTCATCATCGGCGCGCGGAACGAGCGGCAACTCGTCGACAACCTCGGCGCCGTCGGCTGGACGCTCACGCCCGCACAGATCGCGCGCCTCGACGAGGCCAGCGCCGTGACGCCGGCCTATCCGTACTGGCACCAGCGGCGATCGATCGGACCTGATCGGAACAAGCCGCCGGTGTAGGCGAAACGTTCGGTCAAGTCGGAAGTTCGAAGCCAGAAGCCAGAAGAGGGTTCTACGCGGAGCATTGGAACCTCCTTCTGGCTTCACACTTCTAATTTGTCGTCATCCGTCCACGTCCCTCCTCGATCCGCATCGTGTGCACGGCTCGTCCGTCGACTTCACGCCAATCGTGCGTGACGTAAATCATCGGCAGCCGCAGATCGGTGATCAGGCGGTCGAGATAGGGGAGGATCTCCTGCCGCTTGCTCGCTTCGAGCGAGCCGAGCGGCTCGTCGAGCAGCAGCAGGCGCGGATTCGACAGCAGCGCGCGGCCGAGTGTCACGCGTCGACGTTCGCCGCCCGAGAGTTTGCCTGGGTGCCGCGCGAGGAACGGTGCCAGGTCCAGCAACTCGACCACGTCGTCGAACGCGATGCGCGCATCCGGCGCGCGGCGCGCGCGGTTGAACCAGCGGCCGAACGCCAGATTCTGTCGCACGGTGAGATGTGGAAACAGCCGTGCGTCCTGGAACACGTAGCCGATGCGGCGCTCGTGCGGCGGCACCCACACGCGAGCGTCCGTGTCCGTCATCACGACGCCGTCGATGACGATGCGCGCCGAGTCGGGGCGAAAGAGACCAGCAATGGCGTCGAGCGTGCGCGTCTTACCTGCGCCCGACGGACCCAGTAGCGCGGTCAGGCCGTCGCCCGTCGTCATCTGCACGTCGAGCGTGATGCGGTCGAGCGCGTGTCGGATGGCGACATCGATCGTCATCGCGTCTTCGTTCCGATACGCCGCGCCAGCAGCTCGGAGGCCAGGAGCGCCGCGAACGACACGCCGACGGCGAGCCAGACGAGCCGCCAAAGATGTGCGTCGTTGCCCGGAACCTGCAAGTACGTATAGATCGCGAGCGACAGCGTGCGCGTCTCGCCCGGGATGTTCGAGACGAACGTGATCGTCGCGCCGAACTCGCCGAGCGCTTTGGCGAAGGCGAGCACCATGCCCGCGAGCACGCCCGGCAGCGCGAGCGGAATCGTGACCGCGACCATCGTCCACAACGGGCTGGCGCCGAGCGACGCCGACGCCTCCTCCAACTGCGGGTCGACTTGCTCGATGGCCTGGCGGATTGCGCGCACCATCAGCGGGAACCCCATCACCGCCGCGGCGAGCGCGGCGCCCGTCCAGCGGAACGCGAACGTCAGGCCGATCGTGTCCTCGAGGAACGCACCGATGAGTCCGCGCCGGCCGAACAGACGCAGCAGCAGATAGCCGGTCACGACCGGCGGCATCACGAGCGGCAGATGCACGATGGCGTTGAGAAGCCCGCGCCCCCAGAATCGACCGCGCGCGAGCAGCAGCGCGACCGCGATCGCCACCGGCACACTCACCACGGTCGCCGCGAGCGCGACCTTCAGACTGAGCAGGACGATGGCGAGATCGGTCGGGGAGAGGGACACGGACAGGAAGAGCTTATGGCAGGAAACAGGGGGGCAGGGGGCAGGATCAAAAAAGATGACACCGCGAGGCCTCGAGTTATTCCTCTCTCAAGAGCATCGCCGGATCCACGCGCATCGCCTGCGCGGCGGGGCGCCAGCACGCGACGAGTGCCGCGGCTGCGACTATCGCGACGACGACGAGCCAGTTCAGGGGATCGCTGGCGCTGACGCCGTACTCGAGGGACGCGAGAAAACGCGCGGCGGCCCAGGCCAGTGCGGCGCCGACCGCGCCGCCGGTGAGCGCGATCGTCAGGCCGTCACGAATGACGAGTCGGCGAATGGCCGCGGGCGAGCAGCCGAGCGCGACGCGGATGCCGAACTCGCGTCGGCGACGGCCGACCGCGTAGCTCAGGAGGCCGAAGAGACCCGCCGCGGCGGCGAGCAATGAGATGACGCTGAAGGCGGACGAGACAAACGCCGTCGCGCGCGGCTGGGCGAGATCGCTGGCGTACACGTCTTCGAGGCGCGCGACTTGGTACACGGATGCGGCTGGCGCCGTTGCGCGAAGCGCCGTTCGAATGACGGCTTCCGAGGGACAGGCATCGCCGCACTTGATGGTGAACATGTCGGCGACGGCGTTGGGATTGATTGGCGTGTACATGCCGGGCACGTCCTGTCCGGGCCGAAGTGACGGGCGCCGAAGGTCCGTCGCGACGCCGATGACCTGGAATCGCCGCGTAGTCGTGCGCGGACCGAACGAATGACCGACCGGATCCGTGCCCGGCCACAGCGCGGCCGCAAAGCGTTCGCCGACGATGACGTGCGTGGCTTCCTCGCCCGGTTGGAACATTCGGCCCGCGAGCAGTGTGATGCCGTAGACGTCGAAGAAGTCCGGGCTCACATGATATTGCTGCAGCGGCACGCTGACGGCCGACGCGCCCGGCGTGTCCGACTGCCAGTCGTAGTAGCCCCACTCGGCCGGCCCCCACGCGACGCCCACCGATGCGGCGACGCGCGTCACGCCGGGGAGTGAACGAAGCGCGCGATCGGCGTCTGCCATCGTGGCGCGCTGAGACGCCTTGTCAGCGCGTCCGCTCTCGAGCCAGAGCGTGACGAGGCCGTGGGGATCGAACCCGCGGTCGGCGTCGGCGAGGTTCTGAAATGAACGCACGAGCACGACGGCGACGGCGAGGAGCGCACAGGCGAATGCCACTTCGCCGACGAGCAATGCGCGCATGAGCAGACGGCCGCGGCGTGAGTCCGTCGCCGCGCGCTCGGAGACGGCGAGCGACCAGGCCGCGGACGGCCGTGTCGCCAGCAGCGCGGGCAGGAGTCCCGCGACGATGACCGCGAGCGCCGATGCGGCGCCGGCCACGGCGAGCGCGCGCGAGTCGAGCGTGAGCGGATTCAGACTTCCCGAGAAGAACGCTGTCGGAAGCAGCGCGCGAGCGGCCGCGAGCAGCTGAACTGCGAGGCCGACGCCGGCGACACCACCGCACGCCGCGACGACCGACGTCTCGGCGAGGAGTTGCCGGAGCAGGCGCCCGCGCGAGGCTCCGAGCGTGGATGCGACGATGAGCTCACGGCGGCGGCGCGTGCATTGCACGAGGACCAGACTGGTGACGTTCACGGTGAGCACGATGAAGACGACGACGGCGCCGCCGGCGAGTAGCGCGGCGCTTCGCCGCTGGAACTCGGGGACGTCGCCACCCGCGACCGGCCTGGCCCGTGCCTCCCACGCGGCCGTCGCGGTATCGGTGGCATGCGCGCGATCGGTGGCGATGCGCATCGCGTCCGCTTCGGAGGCGTCGGGTGTGCGGCGCACCACCACCTGCGGCCGGCGAGCCGCCGCTCCGCCGACACTGAAATCGGTTGCTATCCAGATGCCAGTTTCACGCGACGGAAACCGGAACGTGTCGGGGAGGACGCCGACGATCGTCACCGACTTTCCATCGATGTCGAGCGGCGTGCCGAGCGCGTCACGGCTGGCGCCATACTGATCGCGCCAGATCGCGCTCGAAATCACCGCTCGTGGGGTGGCAGTGTCCCGTGCGTCATCACCTGTGAATCCGCGGCCCAACACGGGCCGCGCGCCGAGCATGGGCAGCAGTCCGGGCGAGACGAACGCCACGCCGCCCATGACGGGGCGCTCGCGGCCGATGACGGACGTCGTACTGGAGTAGCCCTCTACGGCGTCGAAGACCGGCGTCTCACGCCACGCGTGGAAGACGGCAGGCGAGACGGTGAGCGTGGCGGTCGCGCCACCATCCATGCCGTGCCACATCATCACCGCTGTCAGCCGATCGGCATCGGGAAACGGTGCCGGCCGCAGCACGAGTGCCTCCAGCAGGCTGAACATCGCCGTCGTCAATCCGATGGCGACGGCGAGCATGGCAATCGCGGCGACACTGAAACCCGGCGCACGCACGATACGTTTCGCGGCACGCGTAATGTCCTGGGTAAGCTGCTCGAGCTTCGGCCAAGCGGTGACGACGCGCACGGCTTCCTTCACGTGAGGGACGTTGCCGAATTCGCGTCGCGCGCGGGCGTGGGCCTCCGAGGCCGACTCGCCGCGTTCGATCGCGTCGCGCTCGGCCATCTCGAGATGCGTGCGGATCTCGTCGTCTAGCTCTTGACGCCGATCGCGCGGACGAAATGGCCACATCGCGTGCCGCCTCTCTCGCGTCTCGACGACGCTAGGCTGGTCCCGTCTTCTGCGGATTGAGCACGCCGGCAATCGCGGTCTGCAGGCGTTCCCATTTCGAACGCTCGGTCGTGAGCTGCCGGCGACCCTTCGCCGTCAGCCGATATTCGCGGACGCGCTGTTTGCTGTCGGCGACGGTCCACGTCGCCGATACCCAGCCCTGCCGTTCGAGCCGGTGGAGCGCCGGATAGAGCGAGCCGGTGTCCACCTGCAGGGCGTCGCCGGAATTGGCGCGGATGGCCGTCGTGATCCCGTAGCCATGCCGGGGTCCCCACTGGAGCGTTTGCAGGATCAGGAGATCGAGCGTGCCCTGGAGCAGCTCGATCCGCGTCTCGTAGCGCGGCGCCTTGGCCATGGAGGTAGATTGTCTACATCATGGGTGTAGGATGTCAACACCCTCGGCCACCCCGCGCGCCGTCATCTTTCTTTGTAATGCGCCGAGGCCATCTTTCTTTGCCTGCTCGCGGGGGCCCACCCCCGCTCGCCCGCTCATCGCCGCTCCTCCGTCGCGGGCTTCGCGGACATCTTTTGGTGCGCTTTGCCGCCCTCGATCCGCTCGGGGGCTCGCGGTGTCATCGGCTTTTTCTTACAGCTCGTGAATCGCGATGCTGCGATACCAGACGGGATCGCCGTGATCCTGCAGCAGGATGTGGCCGCGGCTCACGTCGCCGAAGCCGGGATTGACCTTGAACTTGCTCTCCGCGATGAGCGCTTTGAACGCGGGGCTGCCGCGCTCGAACTCGACGACCTTCGCGCCGTTCAGCCAGTGCTCGATGTGCGTGCCGCGCACGATGATGCGCGCCTGGTTCCACTCGCCGACGGCGTGGGCGCGATGTTCGCTCGGCGGGATCAGGTCGTAGAGCGATCCCGTCGTGCGGTCGCCGTCGCGTCCCAGCTTCGCGTCCGGATGCCGCTCGTCGTCGAGCACCTGCATCTCGAAGCCGACGCCCTCGTGACCGCGCTGGACGGCGTCTTCGGAGATGAGATATTTCACACCGCTGTTGCCGGCGGGGCTGATCTTCCATTCGAGCCGCAGCTCGAAGTTCTCGTACTCGCCGACCGTGATGATGTCGCCGCCTTCGGTGAGCCGCGTCTTCGACGGCACACGCGTGAGCGTGCCGTCAGCGACCGCCCAGCCATCCACGGGAAAGTGATCGCGCTTGAACCCACGCCAACCGTTGGTGGTCTTGCCGTCGAAGAGCAGCGTCCACCCGGCCGCGCGTTCGGCCGCCGTCAACGTGTTCGGCGCCGGCGTCTCCTGCGGCGACGCGGCCATCGACAACCCGAGGCCGGCGAGCCCCGCGCCAACCATGACGACCCAGCTCACGATTCGATGTGCGCGCATAGTCCCTCCGGGAAGTTAGAAGTTCGAAGCCAGAAGCCAGAAGTTGACGTGGCCTCCTCGACGATCGAAGCCAAGAGCAACGCGTCGACGAAACGGCCGCCATTGTCGCGACACGCCGTCCCGCCCGTCAAGGCGCAGTTCAGACGCCGCACTCATGCAGAACCAGGAACCCACTTCTGGCTTCTGGCTTCGAACTTCCAACTTGATCCGTCCTTCGCGTCCTTCGCGTCTTCGCGCGAGGCCTACTGCTCTTCCCGCCTGATCGCCTCCGCGTACCGCTGCACGTCCTCGGCCGGTAGATCGAGGTCGGCGAGCGTACGGCGCGCGAGCTCGACGCCGCCTTCGAGCTCGGGACGGACGACGTCCTCGATGCCCGCTTCGCGCAGTCGCCGCGCGCCGGCCCACGTCGAGGCGCGCGAAATCACGCGCAGCGCCGGCGCGAGATGTCGCGCCTCGGCCGCCACCGCCAGCGCCGTCGCATCGTCGGGCAGCGTGATGACGATCGCGCGCGCCGTGTCGAGCGACGCGTGGGTGAGAATTTCCGCGCTCGCGGCGTCGCCGAAGAGCGTCGGCACGCCGAGCTGGCGAAGCTTCGCGAGCCGCGCCGGGTCGGCCTCGATGACCAGCCGCGGTACGCCGACGAGTGCGAGCGCCTGCGCGATGTGTCGTCCGACGCGCCCGCATCCGACGATGACGACGTGTCCGGACAGGTGTGGGGGTGGCGCGGGCAGGCCGCCTTCGACGCGGTTGAACGCGTGCCACACGCGCGGCCAGCGCTGCAGCGTCCGCTCGGCCGGTTCGATCACCTTGTACATGAGTGGATTGACGGCAATCGACACGATCGCGCCCGCGAGGATGAGCGAGTACTGATTCGCGTCGATCAGCCCGAGCGACAGGCCGCCCTGGCCGAGGATGAAGCTGAACTCGCCAATCTGACTCAAGCCCGACGCGACGACGAACGACGTGCGGCTGGGATACGGAAAGAAGATGCCGCTGAGAACCGTGATTGCCCACTTGCCCGCGACAATGAGCACGCACCAGCTCGCCACTTCCATCCAGTGCGCCGCGACGTACGCGGGCTCGACGAGCATGCCGACCGAGACGAAGAACAGGACGGCGAACGTCTCGCGGAACGGCAGCAGGTCCGCGCCGATCTGATGCGCGAACTCGGACTCGCTGACGACGACGCCCGCGAGGAAGGCGCCGAGCGCGAGTGAAACGCCGAAGAACGCGGCGGCCGCGAGCGCGGTGCCCAGGGCCGCGGTGAGCGCGACGAGCACGAACAACTCGCGCGATCGCGTATGGACGACGCGGCCGACGATCCAGCCGACGACGCGCGGCCCGACCGTCAGGCTGAGCAGCACGAACAGCAGCGCCTTGCCGACCGCCCAGACCGGAGCGATCCACGCCTGGCCGCCGCCCGACGGCAGCGCGAGCAGCGGCAGCAGCACGAGGATGAGAATCGTCAGCAGATCTTCGAGGACGAGCCAGCCCACGGCGACGCGGCCGTGGAGCGAATGGAGCAGGCCGATGTCCATCAGGCCGCGCAGCAGGACGACCGTGCTCGCGACCGACACCGCCATGCCCAGCACGAGCGCCGCGCTCGGCGTCGCGCCCCAGTAGCGCGCCAGCACGTAGCCGGCGGCGCTGGCGGTGGCGGTCTGGATCAGCGCGCCGGGAATCGCGATGCCGCGGACCTGCCAGAGATCGCGGAACGAGAAGTGGAGCCCGACGCCGAACATCAGCAGGATGACGCCGAGCTCGGCGAGTTGATGGATGGCGTGCGGATCGCCGCGGAAGCCCGGCGTGAAGGGCCCGAGCGCCGCGCCCGCGGCCAGGTAGCCGACGATGGCGGGCAAGCCGAGGCGGCGGGCGAGCAAGCCGCCGGCCAGCGCGTAGGCCAGCGCGACGGCGATATTGACGAGCAGCGGCAGCTCGGACATCGTGTCCGATGATAGCGGCGGCGGCCGGCCCCGCGCCGGCCGTGGCGAATCCACGGCGCGTTCTCAGGTAAGCTGGAGCGAGCGGCGGCGAATCCGGGGTCGACGCCGCATCCGCGTCCATGCGATTGCTGCGAGGCTTGCCGAGTCGGTCGCTGTCGCGCCCGGCGCTCGCGAGACATGCTCATGATCAAGAGAAATCGTCGGTACGGATGGTCGGTCGGCGTGGCCGCTACGGTGGCCGTCCTGATGATCGCGGCGTCGCCCGTGTCCGCGCAGACGGTCGACGAGCTCGTGGCGAAGAACATCCAGGCGAAGGGCGGCCTCGAGAAGTTGCACGCCGTCCAGACGGTCAAGCAGACCAGCACGCTCACCATGCAGGGGATGACCGCGTCGATCATCGTTTACGGCAAGCGGCCGAACCTCCTGCGGCAGGAAATCAAGCTGGGCGACCAGACCATCGTCAATGCCTTCGACGGGACGACGCCGTGGATGATCAATCCGCTGGCCGGGACGGATCGTCCGGTCGTCATCACCGGGCCGCAGGCCGACATGATCCGCGATCAGTCGAGCTTCGACGGACCGCTCGTCGACTACAAGGACAAAGGATCGACGGTCGCGCTCGTCGGACACGAGACGATCGACGGCCGCGCGTACGACCATCTGAAGATCACCGACAAGGACGGACAGGCGCAGGAGGTGTATCTCGACGGCGCGACGGGACTCGAGGCGCGGCTCGTGACGAAGTCGGCGGCGGGCACGTTCGAACAGGATCTGTCGGACTACCGCGCGGTGGACGGCGTCACGGTGCCGTTCTCGATTCGGACGCTCGTCAACGGCGTCGAGCAGTCGCGGATTGCCGTGCAGTCGGTCGCCTTCAACGTCGACATCGACGCCGGCATGTTCGCCGTACCGCGCTGACCGTTTTCCTCTATCATTGTCCGCTGTGAGCACGACGAGTCGCGGCGCGCGCACGTGGCGTCCGGGCGATCCCTGGACGATCTCGGACGCGTCGGAGCACTACGAGATCGAACGCTGGGGCAAGGGCTACTTCTCGATCGCGCCGAACGGTCACGTGCGCGTGCACGGGACGAAGAACCCCGAGCAGTCGATCGATCTGAAGCAGCTCGTCGATCACCTGCAGCTTCGCGGCATCGGGCTGCCGATCCTCATCCGCTTCCGCGACATCCTGCGCCAGCGGCTCGCCGACATCCACGCCGCGTTCCAGGGCGCCATCGCGCAGCATCAGTACGACGGCCAGTACTTCTGCGTCTATCCCATCAAGGTCAATCAGCAGCGGCAGGTCGTCGAGGAAGTGCTCGACTTCGGGCGGCCGTACGACTTCGGGCTCGAGGCCGGGTCGAAGCCGGAGCTGCTGGCCGTGATGGCGATGGCGACCAACGACACGCCCATCATCTGCAACGGCTTCAAGGACGCCGAGTTCATCGAGACGGCGATGCTCGCCCACAAGATGGGCCGTCGCATCATCCCGGTCGTCGAGAAGTACACCGAGCTCGGGCTCATCCTCGAGTACGCGCGCAAGGTCGGCGTGCGGCCGCAGATTGGCATGCGCGTGAAGCTGGCGGCACGCGGCGGCGGACGGTGGCAGTCGTCGGGCGGGTATCGATCGAAGTTCGGTCTGACGGTTGCGGAAGTCCGGCAGGGCCTCGACGAGCTGAAGTCGTTCGGCATGCAGGACTGCTTCAAGCTCCTGCACTTCCATCTCGGCAGCCAGATCCCCAGCATCCGCATCGTGAAGGGCGCGCTGAACGAAGCGGCGCGCGTCTACGCGGAGCTGGTGAAGGAAGGCGCGGGGTTGGAATACCTCGACGTCGGCGGCGGACTCGGCGTCGACTACGACGGATCGCAGACGAACTTCGAGTCGAGCGTGAACTACACGCTCGAGGAATACGCGAACGACGTCGTCTACCACATCCAGAGTGTGTGTGACGAAGCGGGCGTGAAGCATCCGACGATCGTCTCGGAGAGCGGACGCGCGATAGTCGCCTATCACAGCGTGCTCGTCTTCAACGTGCTCGGCGTCGCCGGTTTCGCCGAAGCCGACGTGCCGGCCAACGGGAACGGCGACGATCTCGAACAGCCGCTCGTCGATCTGAAAGAGACGTATCAGAACCTCAACGCCCGTAACGCGCTCGAGAGCTACCACGACGCGCAGCAGGCGCTCGACATGGCGCTGAACCTGTTCAACGGCGGCTATCTGCCGCTCGCGCAGCGCTGCCAGGCCGAGACGCTGTACTGGTCGATCTGCGCGAAGCTCCGCAAGCTCGTCCAGCAGATGGATGAAGCGCCGGAAGATTTGCAGGGACTCGACGACACGCTCGCTGACACGTACTTCTGCAACTTCTCGCTCTTCCAGTCGATCCCGGATTCGTGGGCGATCAAGCAACTCTTCCCGGTGATGCCGATCCACCGGCTGAGCGAGGCGCCGACGCGGCAGGCCGTGCTCGGTGACATCACGTGCGACTCGGACGGCAAGCTCGATCAGTTCATCGATCGGCGCGACGTCAAGCGCACGTTGTCGCTGCACCCGTTCACGGGCGAACCGTACTACCTGGGCGTGTTCCTCGTCGGCGCGTATCAGGAAATCCTCGGCGACCTGCACAATCTCTTCGGCGACACGCACGCGGTCCACGTGAGCCTCGACCCGTCGGGCAACGTGATGCTCGAGTCGGTCATCAAGGGCGATACCGTGCGCGAGGTGCTCGACTACGTCGAGTTCGACGCCGACATCCTGATCCGCAAGGTCCGCGAAGCCGCTGAAGTCGCCGTGCGCGAGAACCGGATGGACTTCGAGGAATCCGGCCGCCTCCTCCGCTTCTACGAAGACGGCCTGCACGGCTACACCTACCTGGAAGATCCCAGCGAACGGTAATCAGAAGTTAGAAGGTTGAAGCCAGAAGCCAGAAGTGGGGGCTGGTCTGGTGTGCGGTCACGCCAAGCGTCGAGGTCCGGCGCGAGAGGTCGGACGTGTGCGACGCGTGTTCGGCTCGGCTTCTCAGTCGTCCCGCGCCCTCATAGAATCGATCCGATGACGCGCGGTTCGCGGACGTTGCTGCGGAGCGTGCGCGCCTGAGGCAAGGAGATCACGATGGCCAGAGAAGAATCGAAGGGGCCGCTGGGGGCCATGAATCGGCGCGAGATGCTGGGCGCGACGACGGCGCTCGTCGGCGGCGCGGTAGCCGGCATGACCGGCACGGCGTTCGCGCAGGACGCGAAGACGACCCCGGCGGCGGCCAAAGCCGCGACCGGACCGAACCTGCATCCACCCGTCGTCTCGATCAAGAGCGGCCAGCTCAGAGGCCTTCGTGAAGGCAAGACGTACTCGTTCCTCGGCATTCCGTACGCAGAAGCCGATCGCTTCGAGCTGCCGAAGCCCGTGCAGCCGTGGACGGGTGTCAAGAGCGCCCAGGTGTGGGGCGCGGTCTGTCCGGCGCCGGACCAGACGAGCGTGGGCTCCGACGAGCTCGTGTTTCCGCACCGCTACTGGATCGCGAACGAGCACTGCCAGTTCTTGAACGTCTGGACGCAGAACCCGAATCCCCCGGTGAAGAAGCCGGTCATGGTCTGGATGCACGGCGGCGGCTTCACGAACGGATCGTCGATGGAGGGCTACGCCTACGACGGCCGCAGTCTCAGCGAATTCGGCGATGTCGTCGTGGTCAGCATGAATCACCGGCTGAACATCATCGGCACGCTGGACTTGTCGGCCTACGGCCCTGAGTACGCGAGCTCGCGCTACACGGGGACCGCTGATCTGGTCTTGTCACTCGAGTGGGTGCGTGACAACATCGCGAGCTTTGGCGGCGATCCGGGGCACGTTATGAGATGCGGGCAGTCGGGCGCCGGCGGAA
>CALFMR010000473.1 GCA_937880585.1 uncultured Acidobacteriota bacterium | reverse complement strand
CGACGCGCTGTCGTTTACGGCCCACAAAATCTACGGACCGAAAGGCACGGGCGCGCTTTATCTCCGGCACCGCACGCCCATCGCGCCGCTCCTCGTCGGCGGTGGTCACGAGCGCGGGCTGCGCGCCGGCACGCTGAACGTGCCCGGTATCGTCGGCCTTGGACGCGCGTGCGAGATCTGCCGCGCGGAAATGACGACGGAAGCCGAACGCGTGGGCGGACTGCGCGATCGGCTGCTCGCGGGACTCAGCGCCGGTCTCGACGGCGTCACCGTGCACGGGACGCTCGACCATCGTCTGCCGAACAACCTTCATGTCGGGTTCGACGACGTGGACGGCGAGGCGTTGATGATTGGCATCGGCGACATCGCCGTGTCGGCGGGATCGGCGTGCAGTTCGGCGTCCGGCGAGCCGTCGCACGTGCTCGCGGCGCTCCTCGGTGCGGGCGCCGTCCCGTCGGCGTCGGTGCGCTTCGGCCTGGGGCGTTTCACGACGGCGGCCGAGATCGACGAGGCCGTCGATCGCTTCGTCGCCGTCGTCGGCCACCTTCGCCGGACGGCGCCGGTCTAGTCCGGTTTTTCTTTCGCCCGCGCGTCGGCGGGCGGGTGACGAGCTTCAAGGGAGTGACCGAGATCCAGCCGCGGTGGAGGCACCGGCGTCGCTGGCCTGCGAGGAGTGTTGATGGCCGCTGAGGAGCTGCAGGATCGATCGCGCCGCGAAACGCGACTGCTCGTGCTCGTCGTCGTCGTGTCGCTGGCCGTGCTCCTGCTGCTGGCTCGGTTCCGTTTCCCATCGGCCAGCATCACGACCGCGGTCGCGCCGACGCCAGGTCCGCTGGCCGGGCTGGCCGCGCGGGCGGCGTTCGAGGACATGGCGGCGACGATCGGCACGCTCTTGACGCGCGTGTCGCCGTCGCTGCTCGTCGTCCAGTGCGAGGCCGCGACGGCCGCTGACAAGTCGGCGCACGCGCCGGCTCGCCCGCGTCAGGGACGGGGAGCGGGAGCCGCCGAGGCGACGCCGCCCCTGCCGCCGCAGTTTGCCGTCGCCTTGCGCGTGCGTACGGATTTGGCGCTCGTCCACGTGCCCGCCGGCTATGTGCCCACGGCGTTCGCCGGCGTTGCGACGCCGATTACGGTCGTTGCGTCCGATCCCGTGCGCGAGATTGCGCTCGTGCGAACGACGCCGGGCGGCGAGTTCCTCGATGGCTGGCCCGTCGCGACGTTCCCGGGCTTCGGCTACGTTGGCGCCGTCGACGCGATGCCGGGCGGCCCCACGATTCAACCCGTGTTCGTCGGCCGCGCGGACCTGGCGCCCGACGATCACTGGCCCGCGCCGGTGCTCACGCTCGGCGGCCAACCGGCGCTCGGCGCCGGCACCTGGCTGTTCTCCATGGACGGGCGATTCGTCGGCCTCGTGACGAGGCACGGGGACACGGTCGCGGTCGTGCCGCGCGAAGCGCTCGTCGCGGTCGTCGCCGAGCTCGTGCGCGGAGTCGCGACGCAGTGACACGAGGTCCGCGCGATGTGCGCCGGCGCGAGCTCGGCGGGCGCGACCCACTCGACCGTCGCCTCGGCAGCCCGCCGCCGTCACCCTTCGCCTGGCTCCTCTCGCTCCTCCGCACGCGATCGGCGCTCGGCCTTGCGCCATCGCTCACGCCGGCCGCGCTTTTCCTGCTGCTCGGCGCCGTGGCCGGCCCGCACGCGCTTGGTTTCCTTTCGGCCCCACTCCTCGCGCGCCTCGACTTGGCCGTCACGATCGCGCTCGCCATTCTCGGGATCATCGTCGGCATCGCGCTCGGACGTGAGATCCGATCGGCCGTACGGCTGTTCGTCGCGGCGAGTCTCGAAAGCCTCGTCACGATCGTGGCCGTGGGTGGGGCGACGGTCTATTTCGTCCACGCGACGCACGTGCCGATCGCCGCGCCGCTCCTCGTGCTCGCCATCGCGCTCGGCCTGTCGGCGTCCGCCTCGTCGGCGACCTCGGCGGATCCCGACTCGGAGCCGGTCGCGGCCGTGGCAACGCGCGTGGCCGACCTCGACGACGTGCTGCCGATCGTCGTCACGATCGGGGCGTGCGCGCTCGTCCCTGGCGCAGTGGATCGTGGCTTGTGGATGGTGCTGCTCGCGCCCATCGTCGTGGGCGCGGCGGTCGGCGCCATTGGCTGGCTGCTCTTCGAACGCGCGGAGTCCAATGCCGAGCGTGTCGTGTTCGTACTGGGCGCGCTGTCGCTCGCCGGCGGCGCCGCATCGTATCTCCGCGTGTCGCCGCTCGCCGTCGGTCTCATCGCCGGCGGCATCTGGACGCTCGCGCCCGGCCGCGCAGATCGAATTGTCCAGGACGACCTGCGCAAGGTGCAGCATCCGCTCGTGGTGCTGCTGCTCGTCACCGCCGGCGCGATGGCCACGCCGTCGCTCGCGGCGGTCTGGCTTTTGACGCCCTACCTGCTCTTCCGGCTCGCGGGCAAGGTCGCCGGCGCGTGGCTATCGGCGCGTCTCGTCGAAGTCAGCGCGGCGGATCTCGCGGCCTATCTGATGTCTCCGGGCGTCCTGGCCGTCGCCTTCGCACTCAATTTCCGACAACTGCTGCCAGGTACCGCCGGGGACGTCATCCTGTCGACGGTCGCCATGGGCACGGCCGCCTTCGAGCTGTTCGCGCTGGCTGTCGTGCCGCATTGGCGGGGAGCCACGCGGTGAGGCGGCTCGCGGCGCTGACCATCACGGTCGGACTCGCGGCGGTCATCGTCGCGCGTGTCGGTACGCCGGCGGGCAGTTCGGCCGCGCTGGCCCTTGGCGTCGCGCTGATCGCCGCGTCGATCGTCGGCTGGCTGTGCGAGTTCGTCCGCCTGCCGCGCGTGACGGGCTATCTGGCGTTCGGGCTCCTCTGCGGCCCGTCGCTCGCGAACATCATCACCGACCCGATGGCGCGCGATCTGCGCACGGGCAGCAGCTTCGCCGTCGTCGTGATCGCCGTCATTGCCGGGCTGCGCCTGAATCTTCGCCGCCGAGGTCCGACGCTCGCGTCGACCGTCCTGTTCGCCGGCACGATTTCCGTCATCGTTTGGGTCGGCATCGCGGCGAGCCTCTCGATCGTGCCGGGCTGGTAGTTTATATCGGTACGTTCTCGAAGACGCTGGGGGCGAGCATGAGACTAGGATGGATTTCCGCCCACCCTGCGATGATCGCGGCACTTGTCCAAGTGAAAGAAGTGCAGGATATTCACACATCCATATTTAGCCAACTCGTGGCTGAGAGACTGTTGCGCGAGGGGACGTATGACGATCATCTGGAAACCCTGCGCAATCACTACGGTCTACGCTACCGAGCTTTGCTCGTTGCATTGAATAAGAAGCTGGGCGGGCGACTTTGCTATCACCCGTCGGGCGGCGGCTTTTCTCTGTGGATTGCCGTTCCTGAAGGCGCTAATGCGACGGAGTGGCTGTCACAGGCCAAGACGCGTGGAGTGAACTTCGAGCGCGGCTCCCCATACTTTCTGGATGCCGACAACGACAACTATGTCCGGCTCTCCTTCAGTCTGTTATCAATGTCGAGCATCAAGCCCGCGCTTGATGTACTGGCCAGTTCCTTAGACGACGCGATAGAACAAGGTGGCCGCCAGCCTGCCAAGCGGGATTTGTTCGTTCCCTTCGTCTAATATAAGTCGATCCCGCCTGCCGGATTTGATCCTAGCCAAGATCAATTTGGGGTATCCCCGTATGTGCGCGACCAGTGAGCTGCTGGAAGTTTCAAAGACTCTTTGTTCAGGACGCTCGATGAAGCT
>CALFMR010000472.1 GCA_937880585.1 uncultured Acidobacteriota bacterium | reverse complement strand
GAGCGGCGCTGAGCGGGCGAGCGGGGGTGGGGCCCCGCGAGCAGGCAAGAAAAGACGGCCCCAACGCATTGCAAAGAAGATGACTCGCTATACTGACCTGATGTCATCGGCCCTCTCGGACGCGCTGGGCGCGTCGGCTTCGGTTTCGGCGGTGGAGCTGCGTCCGCCGCGCGCCGAGCTCGATGCGGCCGCGAGCCGCGACGCGTGGATCGACACCTACCACGCCGTCCGCGGCGTCGTGGGCCATGGCACGTTCGTGTTCCTCACCGACAGCGCGGTCGGCGAGCGCGAGGAGCACAACTTGCGGCATCTGGTCGCCAACCTCGGCCGCGACGTGTCGCGCGATCGCGTGGTCCCCTTTCTCACGACGAAACATCCGCTCGACTACTGCCTGGACTACGCGGATCGCGCGTGGCACGAGGGCTTTCAGTCGCTCGTCGTGCTCGGCGGCGACCGCACGGTTGGGCCTCCACGGTGTGTGGATCACGCATGGCAGCTCCGCCAGACGATCCGGCGCCACGTTCCAGGCCTGTCGCTCGGCGGCTGGGCGAATCCGCACGCCGACGCCGCGCGGCAAGTCGGCTATCTCGCGGACGCGGATTTCAATGGCGAGTACTTCCTGACGCAGGTCGTCTCGCACCATCACCGCCCGGCAATCGATCGCTTCATGAACGAGATGGCGCGGCAGAACGTGGCCGTGCCCGGCATGTTCGGCGTCTTCTATTACCGCAGCGCCAATCCGAAGACGCTCGCCGCGCTCCAGCACTTCCTGCCGGTACCCGCCGAGGCGCTGGTCCGCGAGTTCGCCGACGGCGCGTCGGCCGACGACGTGTGCGCGCGCACGCTTCGCGCGCTCGCCGAGGCCGGCGTGCGGCATTACTACATCTCGAACCTGCCCGTCGGGCGCGCCCAGCGGACGCTCGAGCGGATCTTGAAGCTTGTGTGAGTGAGCAGAGCCCGCGTCATGGCAGCGGGTTATCCCAGATGTCGGCGTAGACAAATTCTCGAATCGCGCGCCGGGAGCGCGGACTCGCTTCGTCGGTGCGGTGATATTCGATCGCCAGCCTCGATGGATCGCCCGCGTAGCCGACGGCCATGACGATGGCCGGTTCGTAGAGCGCGGGCATGTGGCAGGCGGCGCGCACGGCGGCGGGATCGAAACCCTGCATCTGCCGCGTCGACAAGCCTTGCGCGGTTGCCTGCAACGTCAGGAACGCGACGGCTTGTCCCGCGTCGTACCACGCGTGCGAGTTCACCAGGTCGTCGATCTCGTGCGTCGTGCGCACGGCGACGACGAGCAGCACGGGTACGACGGCGGCCCACGCCTGGTTCTTGCGCGTGAGCGTCGCCAGCATCGCGGCGAACGCATCGGGCGACTGCCGGCGGCGCGCGACGACAAATCGCCAGGGTTGTTCGTTGCGTGAGGAAGGCGCCCAGCGCGCGGCTTCGAAGAGCGTGCGCAGATCCGCGTCGGCGACGTCTCGGTCCGCGTCGAACGCGCGCGGGCTCCAGCGGTCCCGGATGACGTCGAGGATCTCGTGGTCGGGGCGCGCGATCTTCGGGTGGGCCGGGTCGGGCATGACCACAATCTACGCCCACGGCCGGTACGGTGTCAGGCCAGGTGCCGTCCGCCGTCCACGCGAATCGTCTCGCCCGTGATGAAGTCCGAATCGATGAGCGCGAGGACGGCTTTGACGATCTCGTCCGCACCGCCCCATCGGCCGACCGGCGTGGCCTGCTCGACCGCATCGAGCTCGGCCTCGCTCGTGCCCGGCGGGGCCAGGATGGGGCCGGGCGCGATGGCGTTGACCAGGATGCCGTCAGCCGCGACTTCGAGCGCGAGCGCTTCGGTCAGGGCCTTCACGCCGGACTTGGCCACGTAGTACGGCAGGAAGCCCTTGTAACGCGGCCGTCCGCTCGCCGCGACCCAATCGCAGAAGTTGATGATGCGTCCGCCGCCGTGCTTCCGCATGAGGGGCACGGCCGCGCGCGCGCAGAAAAACGATCCGCCCAGATCGACCGACAGTTGCCGCGTCCACTCCGCGGCGTCGACCTCGTCGAACGGCACCTGGTGATAGAGCGACGCCATGTTGACGAGCACGTCGAGCCGGCCGAACGTCTCGCCCACGAGCGCGACGGCCGCGGCGCACGCGGCGGGATCGGAAACGTCCGCCTGCACGGCCAGCGCCCGGCGTCCGGCAGCTTCGACCATCGAGACGACGGCGGCGGCTTCATCAGCCGATCGCCGATAGACGACGGCCACGTCCGCGCCGCGAGCCGCCACTGCGCGCGCAACCTCCGCGCCGATGCGCTTCGCGCCGGTGAGCAAGACCACTCGGGACGTCAGCGTCATGAAGCTGTCGATTGTATGCGCGAACCGGTCGTGCCGTGGAGCTCTGGGCCTTCAGGCCCAGGGGAACCCGCCCTTAGAAATAAAATGCCATCCCGCTCGTCCACATCGATCCGCGATGAGAGAGCTTGATCGCGCTGAGGCCAGGAATATTGATTGGATCGGCACCGGCGGCTTCTTCGTCCTCAGCGGCGCTGCCGAAGCTGACGAAGCGGAAGCGATAGTCCGCGAAGAGCGCGGCGTGGCGGCCGACGAAGAGTTCCGCGCCGAGGCCGAGATGCCAGCCGGTCTTGCGCGCGCTCGTCGTCGACAACACGAGGCCGGACGTCGGATTCAACGTCTGGTCGGTCTCGGAGTACATCCCGATGCCGCCGAGCAGATACGGTGAGAACGTGCCGCGCACCGGGAAGATGAGCAGCGAGCCCTGCAGCGGCGTCTCGCGATGGCGGACCGTCGCGTCGTCGTTCAGCTCGGACCGGTAGTCGAGCGCGACTTCGATCGCGACGTGCTTCGACGACCGCATCCGCAGCGTGCCGCCCACGAACTTCGTCGACGGCGTCCCGCTCGCCGCCTCGCCGCGGACGAAGCTGAACCGCGGCCCAATCCCGAGCCCCTGCGCGCCAGCCACGCCCGGCAGCCACACGACCATCCCAACGACGACCGCGACCGCGACGAGCGACAGACGACGCATGGGGGACATCCTGGTCAAGTTAGAAGTGTGAAGCCAGAAGCCAGAAGTTTGGAACCGGACACCAGACGCGACGAGGCGCCTGCGGCGCGTCGATCGGATCTTCGGCCGGGGACGGAAATTCTGTAGGACGGGTCGGCTTGCCGGGGCTGGCCGCCGTGCCCCTCGCCTACGCTACGATAGACCCATGCTCACGAGCGCCCAGGTCCGTGTGTCCGCCCGCGTCAACGGCTTCAGCTACGCCATTCGGAACATCGTGGCGGAAGCGAAGGCGATCGAGGCGACCGGCCGGCCGGTGCGCTACCTGAACATCGGCGACCCCGTCCAGTTCGGCTTCCGCACGCCGCCGCACCTCATCGCGGCCGTCGACGAGGCGATGCGGGCGGGACACAACGGCTACGTGCCGTCGGTCGGCATTCTGCCGGCGCGCGAAGCCGTGGCCGGCGAATGGACGCGGCGCGGCGTGCCCGTCACGGCCGATCGCGTGTGCCTCACGTCCGGCACGTCGGAGGGCATCGAGCTCGCGCTCAGCGCCATCGCTGACGCGGGAGACGACGTGCTGGTGCCGGCGCCGAACTATCCGCTCTACACCGCGGTGCTCGCCAAGATCGGCGCGCGCGGCGTCCACTACCGGATGGATCCCGACAACGACTGGCTGCCCGACATGGACGACGTCCGGCGTCAGATCGGACCGCGGACGCGCGCCATCGTCGTCATCGATCCCAACAACCCGACGGGCGCCGTCTATCCCGAGGCCACGCGCCGCGCCTTCATCGATCTCGCCGAGTCGACCGGGCTCGTCATCCTTGCCGACGAGGTGTACAGCGACGTCGCGTTCGACGGACCGACGGCACTGCTCGGATCGCTCGCGCCCGACGCGCCGATCATCTCGTTCTCTTCTCTCTCGAAGGCCTACCTCGCGCCCGGCTGGCGCACGGGCTGGCTCGTCGTCGGACGATCGCCGCGGCTCGATGACGTCCTGGCCGCGATCAAGAAGCTGGCTGACGCGCGGCTGTGCAGTCCGGGGCCGATGCAGTACGCGATTGCGCCGGCGCTCACGGGCGACCGCAGCCATCAGCGCGCGTTCGCCGACGCGCTCCGCGCGCGGGCCGAAGTGACGACGCGGCGCATCTCGGCGATTCCGGGGATGCGCTGCGTCATGCCGCGCGCTGCGTTCTACGCGATGCCGCAAGTCGCGCTGCCGCCGGGCACGACCGACGAGGACTACATCCTCGGGTTGCTGCGCGCGACCGGCATTCTGTGCGTATACGGCTCAGGCTTCGGCATGCCGCGCGACGGCGGCTTCTTCCGCATCGTCTTCCTGGCGTCGCCGGAGGAACTCGACGCCATCTACGACGAGATGGCTGACTTCACGCGCGGTTTCTTGTCGCGGTGAACGCCTCGTGAGCGACGAGCGCCGGCGCCGGCGTCAGGACATCGCGTTCGCCGTCGCGCTCACGCTCTTCGGCCTCGTCGCGCTGTGGGTGCTGTTCCTCGTCCGGCACGTTCTGCTGCTGCTCTACGTTGCGGGACTGCTGGCGATCGGCTTCAGCCCGGCGGTCCGGTGGCTCGAGCAGCGGCGCGGGGCCGTGGCCGACGGCAAGCGCAGGCGGCGGCTTCCGCGATGGGCAGCGATTCTCATCCTCTATGTGTTGATCATCGGCGTGCTGGGCGGCCTGCTCGCCGTCATCCTGCCGCCGCTCATCTCGCAGTCGACCGATCTCTGGCAGAACCTGCCGACCTACGCGGACGAGCTGCAGGGCGTGCTGCAGCGGCGAGGACTGATCTCGCATCCGTATACGTGGAACGAGATGCTCAAGAACGTGCCGAGCCCGGGCCTTGCGGTGGCGGGCGTCTTCGGCGCGCTGCAATCGGTCGCGGGCGCCGTTGGCGCGTTCGTGACGATTCTCGTTCTCCCCTACTACCTGCTGCTCGACGCGCAGTCGCTCGAATCGGGGTTTCTCCGGATCTTCCCGCACAATCAGCGCCGCGAGGTCGCCACGCTCACGCACGAGGTGACACTGAAGATCAGCGCCTGGCTCGGCGGCCAGCTCGTGCTCGCGTTCATCATCGGCTCGACGGCCGCGCTCGGCCTGTGGCTGCTGGGCGTGCCGTACTTCTACGTGCTCGCGCTCGTGGCCGGCGTCGGCGAGCTCATCCCGGTCGTCGGCCCAATCCTCGCCGCGATCCCGGCGATTCTCGTCGCCTTCACCGTCTCAGTCGAAACCGGCATCTTCACGGCGTCGTACTTCGTGATTCAGCAGTTCGTGGAAAACCACTTCCTCGTGCCGCGCGTGATGCAGCGCCAGGTGGGCGTGAGCGCCGTGACGGTCATCGCGGCGCTGCTCATCGGCTCGGAACTCCTCGGCATCGTCGGCGCGCTTCTGGCGGTGCCGACGGCCGCGATTCTGCAGGTGCTGTTCGAGGCGTTCGTGGCGAGGGGGACGAAAGAAAGCGCCTAATGTCAATCGCGCCAGATATCGACGATTAATGCCAGTCCAGTGGCGTCCCGATTAATTTCAATGCGCGCGTCGGATCCTAGCGATCCGCATAGATCGACGATTTCGTCCTCCGACCGTTCGATCAACACCCAATTTCCGAAGTACTCCAGCCAAGAGCGATATGGATTTCCCGTGGCCATATTGGAGCAATACAGACGGCCACCGGACGCGACAGCGGCGTACAGCTTCGCGAGAAGCCTCTTCGCGTGCAGGCGCGGCAAGTAGTCTAAGAGGCCGCCGCACATTACAAGATCGTACGGCCCCCGCGCGGCAAATTCCTTCGTCAGCGTCAATGCGTTGCCGGCAATATAGCTGACGTTGCCTGCGATTGCAGTCAAGCGCGAGCGACACTCGTCAATCGCGTCAGAATCGATATCGTTTACGACAACCGAGACCATGGCGCGGCCGACATCGTCAGCGGCGGCAACAATATCCTGGC
>CALFMR010000471.1 GCA_937880585.1 uncultured Acidobacteriota bacterium | reverse complement strand
GCACGCGACGATCTCGCCATCGAACGCACGCGCAATTGCGATTCCGAGCGCGCTCTTGCCGGTGGCCGTCGATCCGACGACGGCGACGAGCCGCGTCATGGGGCGTCCGGCAACTCGTTGTAGTGGAACGTCACGGTGAAGAGCACCTGGTCGGCGGGATACTCCGCCGGCAGTGCCGAGGTCGGATTCGACAACTTGAGCGCGTTCAGGGCCGAGATCGTGAAGGCCTCGATCGCCGATGGCTGCACGACGCGAAGTCCAGTGATCGTGCCGTTGCGCAGCACGTAGAACTGGATGACGACGCGCCCCTTCATCAGCTCGGCGGCGGTTGGCACGAGCCAGTTGTGCTCGATCTGCGCCTTGAAGCGGCGCAGCCACGGACCGAAGTCCACCCCCATCGAGTCGAACTGGATGTCGGCGTTCTGATCGGTCCGGCCGCCGTTCGGATTGTCGAAATTCTCAGGCCGCAGGTATTGCTGCAGGTTACGCAGCGACCGCCCGAGATTCTCCGCCTGCGTCGACGGGGCGGCCTTTGGCGGGCGAACCAGCGCCGATGCCGTGTCGCTCAGCGTCGTCGTGGGCGGAGGCGGTGTGGGCTGTGGAGACTGCGGCGTGGGCGGCGTCGGCTGCGGCGGAGGGGACGGCGGCGTCGGCTCGACCTTCGGACCGCCCTCGATCTTGCGCGTCGTGTTCCCACGCGACAGAGGCGCCGTGTTCTCGGGCTTGGGCGCGCGGAGCCGTGTGGCACTTTGCCGATCGACGTCCGACTCCTCTGCCGGCCGCTTCGGCGGCGCGATCCGATCCATCTTCGGCATCATCTCGACGTAGCGGATGATGTGCTGCTGGGGTGGGATCGGGACTGGCGCCGGCGCGGCCGGACGCAACCAGGATGGCAAGCCGAGGATGAAGAGGAGCGCGAGCGCGGCGTGAACCAGGAGCGAGGCCATCAGCCCGTCGCGAACGGTCAGCGACGATGGCACGCGCGGTACGTCGGGTCGATCGTCGAAGTCCAAGTACATCAGCGACTTGATGGCAGTATACGACTCGGCTTGGCCTCCTGCGACACTCGCCGGCCCCGTCGGTGTCCCTGCGCACTCCTTGAGACGCCCGCCGACTCCGGTCAGTCCTTGACGGCTACGTAGAGATAAACGATGCCGCCCGTCAGGCGCCGAAACGTCGCGGTCGAGAAACCCGCGTCGCGCAAGCGACCTGCAAAGGCCTCGCCGGTCGGAAACGCCATGACGGAGGCCGGGAGGTACTCGTAGGCGTCCTGATGTTTCGAGACGAGCCGGCCGACGGCCGGCAGGACGTAACGGAAATAGGACAGATACAACGTCCGGAGCCCGGGCAGGCGCGGCGCGCCGAATTCGAGAATGGCGAGGCGGCCGCCGGGCCGGAGGACGCGATGGAACTCGCGGCACGCGGCGTCCGGATCGAGGACGTTGCGAATGCCGAACGCGACCATCGCCGCGTCGAACGTCCCGTCGGCAAACGGCACCGACGTCGCGTCGCCGCGCAGCAGACGGATCCGGCCATCCAGCGCCGCGCGCTGCACCTTCCCCGCCGCGAGATGGAGCATCTCGCTCGAGAAATCGGCGCCGACGACCTCGGCCGCCTGGCCGGCCCTCGACGTCACGGCTTCAATGGCGAGGTCCCCCGTGCCCGTGCACATGTCGAGGACGCGTTCGCGTCCCGTGAAGCCGAGCGCGGTGACAGCCCTCCGGCGCCAGCGGCGGTCGAACCCGGCGCTGAGCAGGTGGTTCAGCGTGTCGTAGCGTCGGGCAATCGCATCGAACATGCGCGCGATGCGCGCGGGATCCTTCGAGACCGAAACCGTCATTCGGCCTTCCAGGGCTCGAAGAGCTGCTGCTCGAAGCCGAAGGCGGAGAGGATCTTCCCGGCGATGAAGTCCGCCAGGTCGTCGATCGTCCGCGGCCGTTGATAGAACGCGGGCATGGCCGGCAGCACGGTCGCGCCCGCTTCAGCGCAGGCCACCATGTTGCGAAGTTCGGGCAGGCTCATCGGCGTCTCGCGCGGCACCAGCACGAGCGGCCGGCGCTCCTTCAGCATGACGTCGGCGGCACGTTCGATCAGGCTGCGCGACAGCCCGTGCGCGACGCCGGCC
>CALFMR010000470.1 GCA_937880585.1 uncultured Acidobacteriota bacterium | reverse complement strand
GCTCAGAAACCCGCGCGCCAGTCCGAAGTAGCACACGACGCCGATGTCTTCGGCGGTCGTGAGATCACGAAGCGCACCTTCGAATGCCTCGCGCGCGTACAGGTTGTATTCCGTCTGCAGCACGTCATAGCGCGGCAGGCTGTGCGCGGCTGCGGCGTCGAGCGACGCGCGAAGGTGGGACGCGTCGAGGTTCGACGCACCAATCGCACGGACTTTGCCGGCGTCGATGAGCCGTGCGTACGCACCGAGCGTCTCCTCGTACGGCACGGACGCGTCTGGCCAGTGCGAGAGATAGACGTCGATGTAGTCCGTGCGAAGCCGCCGGAGCGACGCCTCCACGGCCTCGGCGATGTAAGCGGCGGACAGTCCCTTCTTGCCCGGACCCATCTCGGATCCGACCTTCGTGATGACGATGGTCCGGTTGCGGCGATGACGAGTCGCCATCCACTCGCCGATGACCGACTCGGATTCGCCGCCCTCATGGCCTGTTACCCATCGACTGTAGACGTCGGCCGTGTCGATCGTCTCGAAACCAGCATCGGCGAAGCGATCGAGCACGGCGAACGACGTGGGTTTGTCCGCGGTCCAGAGGAAAACGTTTCCGCCAAGGATCATCGGCGACACCGACAATCCCGTGCGTCCGAGCGGCCGTCGCGTCATGACGTCGATCCTACGTCATCGAGGCGATCGGCGAGTGCGGTGACGGTGCGGAGATACGTGTCGATCTGCCGGATGGCGTCGCGCTGCCTGAAGTTGGCGCGACCTTGCAGATTGACTTCGCCACCGACGATCCACAACCGTTCCAGCCAGCCGCGGCGCCGCCACTCGACGAGCGCGGCGCGCACCTCGGGTGCGAGCGCGCGCCTGGCAGCGTCGGTGTCCGTCGTACGAATGAGGAAGTGCGCGTCGAAGTCCGGATCGCCCAGCTCGACGTCGCCGAGCACGCGCGCTTCCATCTCGGACGGCTGGTGCTGCAGTTCGAACTCGAGCGGTGAGCGGCACGCGAGCCGGATGTGCACGAGATACAGCGGCAGTTTGCGGCTCTCGCTCTCGAGCTCTTCGAGCAGACAGGCGCGGGTGCCAACGGTCCCGCGGTACGCGGGCGGGTCGTCGCCGTGCCGCGTCGCGCTCAGCCGCGCGACGAGCGCGCCCAGCTCATCGTCAGCCTGCTCGGCGAGCGCCTTCCGCCGGCGCGCGGCCGCGACGAGCCCAACGGCGACCGCCGCCGCGACGACGGCCAGGACGATCACGGTGGTCACGCGGCCTCCGACATCGGCGGCAGCGTAGCACAGGCGATCGGCGCGCCTCACTCACTCGCGCGAAGTGTGAAGTTCGAAGCCAGGAGCCAGAAGTGGTTCCGGGTGCGGCCTCACGCGAAGACGCGAAGGCATGAAGGTGGGGCGGGATCGCGTGCCGGAACCTGGAACCTGAGCGCGCGGAACTTGGAACCTCCGCAAACCTGGAACCGGCGGCTAACGTCCAGCCTTCACGCCACCCCTGCCGGCTCTTGCGGCCGCCGATACGTGCCCGCCGGGACACGGAACGAAATCGACAGGCGATTCCAGACATTGATCGTGGAGACGGCGAAGGTCAGTGCGACGATCTCCTCCTCGCTGAACAGCGCCCGGACCTGATGGTAGACGTCGTCGGGCACGTGCGTGTCGGCGACGCGCGTGACGGCTTCGGTCCAGGCGAGCGCGGCGCGTTCGCGATCGGTGAAGAACGGCGCTTCGTGCCACGCGTTGAGTGCGTAGATGCGCTGCTCGGTCTCGCCGAGCGCGCGCGCGTCGATCGTGTGCATGTCGAGGCAGAACGCGCAGCCGTTGATCTGCGACGCGCGGATCTTGACGAGCACGAGCAGCGATCGCTCGAGCCCACTCGCTTCGACCTCGCGCTCGAGGTTGAGAATCGCGCGTCCGAGCGGCGCGTTGATGTAATTGGTCGTGGACAGACGGGATGTCATCGGGCCTCCTTGAAGCGCGCTCGCGATGCGTGCGAGGCGCTCTGCACCGAAGACGAGCGAGGCGGTGTGGTGTGACAGGAGGGAGTCACCTTCTTAACTCGCTCGCGGGCCGGCCTCCGCCAAGGCTCCGGCCGGCAAGCCCATCCCCGATCGCCCGCTCAGCGCCCTCGCTCCGCTCGCGAGCCATCTTCTTTGCAGTGCGCTGGGGCCCCCCCAGCGCTACGCGCTTCGGGGCCTCGCGGCGTCAGCTTTTTGATTCGGTCCCAAGCTTCTCCGGGTTGATGACCGCGTAGACGTGCAGGATCCGGTCGCCGTCGGTGGCGATTGAGAGCGTCGCGACGAGCTGACCGTCGACGACGATCGTGAGCGCCGATTCGCCATTGATCGTCGCCGGACGCAGGCTGACGCCGGCGCTGTACACGCCCCGGCGCAGGCCGAGGACGAACCGCGCGATCCGGTCGCCGCCGACGATGGCACGCGGAGAAGCGGGGACGCGCCCGCCGCCATCGGCCGTCCATGTGGCGTCGGGTGCGAAGAGTGACTGCAGTGTCTGCTCGTCCTGCGAGTCGACCGCGGCCGCGAAGGCATCGAGTAGACGCCGCTTCGCGCCCTCGCTCACCTCGAAGCGCCGCCGTTCGCTTCGAACGCGCGTGCGCGCGCGATGGACCGTCTGCCGGCACGCCGCCTCGCTCTTGCCGAGCGCCCGCGCGACGACGCCGTATCCGCAGTCGAAGACGTCATGGAGGAGGAACGCGGCGCGCTCGTCCGGTGCGAGTCGCTCGAGAAGGACGAGGAAGGCCATCGAGAGATCCGAGGCCATCTCGAGATGTCGACTCGGGTCGGGCGCTTCGCCGCCGAACAGCGGCTCGGGTAGCCACGGTCCGGTGTAGGCCTCGCGTTCACGCGCGGACGCGCGAAGACGGTCGATCGCCAGGCGCGTCGCCGTCGTGACGAGCCACGCCTCGGCGTTCTCCACGGCATCGCGATCGGCCTGGTGCCACCGGACGTAGGCATCCTGGACGACATCCTCGGCCTCGGCGCGCGAGCCGAGCATGCGGTAGGCGAGCCCGAACAGCCGGCCCCGCAATCGCTCGAACTCCGCGGTGGTGGAAGGCGCCTCGCGCGTCACGACACCATTCTTCATACCGCGAAGACGCGCGAACTGCACGGTTGTGACACCTCGACGCGTGTCCCCCGAGCCTGAAGGCTCGGGACTCCACAATCCCATGCGGCGCATCGTCGTGTCCGTGGAGCCCTGGGCCTTCAGGCCCAGGGGGCTGTCTTCATCCTCCAAACAGCTCCCGATCGACGTACCGAAGATCGTCCGGGTCGTAGTACGGCTGCGTCCAGCGATCCGTGGTCGACAGATACCAACCCGCGTCGACGGCGGCCTGCGGTTTGGACGCGGGTGGCGTCGCCGTTGTCTTCCCGTCGGGCGCCGAGGCGATGCCGTCCAGGAAGTCGAAGTGGTCGACGAGCGCGAGTGCCTCGATCGCGAACACGGTCGCGATGTCGCCGTCGCGAATCGCCAGCAGATTGTCGCCGTTCTCGACCTCGCCGCCCGACGCCAGATTGGACGACCCGCAATAAACGACCGGGTCCGGCCCGTTGAAGCCGCACACGACGAACTTGTGATGGACCTGGTGGCCGAGCCCGACGCCGGGCACCTGGTTGAACGGCGGCGGCAGCACGGCCGATGCCGGCTTGCCCGTCACGAGCACGCCGCCTTTCGTCTTCGGCCGATAGAGGACGATGCCGTCCGTGCTGTCGCTGATGCCGTAGCTGAAGATCGCCGCGTTGTCGTGCAGCGATCGCAGCGCCTCGTAGACCGGACTTTCGCTGCCGTCGACTTGCATGACCGCGAAGAGCACGCTGCCCTTGACGCGGCCGTCCGCGCCCTCTTCTTCGATGCGTGCGGCGACGTCGTTCAGAATGCGCGCGGCGTCGGCCGTGGTGTGCGGAGAGAACGTCACGTCCATGGCCGGTACCCCGCTGCCCGACACCGAGAACGTCGTCGTCGAGAGCGGCAATTTCCGGAAGGCCGGCGCCTTCACCGCGTCCGTCCACGCGGCCTCGAACACCGCCGCGTATTCGCCAGCCACGCGTGCGTCGTTGACGATGACGACGTGGTTCGAGTTCACGTAGAGGCCGGTGATGGAAAAGTTCGTCGAGCCGGTCAGCACCTTGACGGGACCTTTGCCGCGGCCGCTCGTCTTCGTGACGATGAAGACCTTGTCGTGCGCGTAGCGGCTGAAATGACCGCGGAGGACGGCCGCCGGCGCCTTCGCGGCCGCCGTGAACAGCGCCTCGAATTGATCTTCGCGCTTCGGCTTCGTCGCGTTGTGGTGCAGCGCCGCGTTGTCGAGGATGACGCGCACGCGGCCTTGCGCCGCGAGCGTCAGGAGACGGCTGAGCACGCCGGGCTCGTTCAGGTCGTACGCGAAGACGTCGAGTTGCAGCGTCTTGGTCGAGACGACGTCGTCGAGCAGATCGAGGATCGTCGACCGAGCCGTGAACCCCAGCCACGCATACGCATCGTCGTAGGTGTAGCGATCGCCGGCGGCGTTGCTGCCGGCTTCGGCGCTCGTGTCGAAGATGAGATCCGTGCCCGACGGCTGGATCTTCGCGTCCAGACCGAAATGGCGGACGAACGCCTGCGACTGCGTGAAGCCGCGTGTGAAGCCGAGGCGGACGTGGCCCTTCTGAAACGGTGCCACGCGGACGGCGACCGTGACCGACGTGGACGGATCGAGCGGCTGCATCGATCCGTGTGTGTCGAAATAACGCGGCGTGATCGTGTAGCGGTACGTGCCGAAGTACGGCTGCAGGCCCTGATGTGCCACGCCAGGCACGTGGACCCAGCGGAACTTGTGAATCGGCGCGTTGAAGCTCGAGTTGGCGGGTAAGGTCGGATCCTGCGCATGATCAGCGGGCGTTTTGAACTGGAGCTGATTGAGCAGGTAGTACGGCGCCGCGCCGCCGGCCTTGACCGCAATCGTGAATCCCGCCAGCCGCGCGGCTGCCTTCTTCGGCAGGTCGAACGCCACCAGCGTCTTCGCATCCCCGCGGTAGACCGTGACGGTCAGCGTGCCGTTGGTGGCGGTGACAGGAGGCATGGAGACTCCGATTTACAAGTTAGAAGTTGGAAGCCAGAAGCCAGAAGTAAAAAATGATGACACCGCGAGCCCCCGAGCGTAGCGAGGGCGGCGAAGCGTCGTAGGCGCGGGGGTGGGGCCCCGCGCCACTGCAAAAAAAGATGACTCGCGCGCGCAGCGAGGGCGGCGAAGCGTCGTAGCGCTGGGGGTGGGGCCCCAGCGCCCTGCAAGAAAAGATGACGCCGACGCCCATTGGGAAGAAGCAGCGCAGATCAGAACAGCGTGCGCCGCGGCGCGGCCGTGGAGGGCACGAGCGGCTCGATGTCGAGATCGCCGAGCCGCTCGCGAAGCGGGACCGGCAGGTCCGGCATGTCCTGGCCGAGCAGGCGCTTCAGCTCGGCGGCGTTCTTGATGGCGCGCGCGTCGGGATGGTTGTTGAGCGTCGCGAACGCGCGATGGGCCTGCGACGCGATGTCGACGAGGTCCTGAGCGACCGGGCGCAGCTCGTCGATCGAATAGAGATAGTGGTAGCGCTCGCCGTGAGCGGACTTCGCCCACCAGGCCTTCGCGTTGCGGCCGTGAAAGCGCAGATAGGCGAAGGGCGCGGCCGGCACGTCCGGCTGTTGGACCGAGTCCTTGAACTTCGGCTCGTCGATCCACGCCCACGCCGCACCGAGCGCGGCCAGGAGCGCGCGCGTCTCGCTGGCGTGCTCGCTCCACGACCGATGTCGGAGTTCGACGACGACATCGTAGTCGGCGAAGGCGCGGACGAGCGCGGCGAGATGCACGCGCGCGTCCGGCGAGTCGTGGAAGGACGGCGGGAACTGCGCGAGGAGTGGGCCGAGCTTGCCGGCCTCGGCGAGCGGTGCGATGCCGCGGCGGAACTCGTCGAGGTCCGCCTGATTCGCCGCCGCGAGTGCCGCAATGGCCGCGTCAGGGACGTCGTCGGTGTCGAGTGTCTTCGCAAGCGTGCGACCGACGCGCGCCTGGAACAGCCGTGGGTGCGTGAACTGCTGATAGAGCTTGACCGCGAACAGGAACCCGGACGGCGTCCGCGCCGCCCAGGCTGACGTCACCTCGGGCCGCGGCTGACCGTAGAACGTCGTGTTGACTTCGACGAAGTCGAAATACTCCGCGTAGAACGCGAGCTCGTCGAAGCCGCGCGGCCGTCGGGCCGGATAGAAGACACCATTCCATCGGCCCGGACCGGTCGGGTAATGCCACCCCGATGTACCGATGCGAATATCACGCATGCCGCTCCTCGTGCCGCGGCGACTCCGATCCCGTCCGTCCGATCAGCGCACGACCTGGTGCAGGGCCGCCTCGACGACCGGTGCCATCAACTCGTAGCCGGCGGCGTTGGGATGCAGGCCGTCGTTGGAGATGCCGTCCTTGAACATGCCGTCCGGGCCCACGGTCGCCGAGTAGTAGTCCACGTAGGGGGCCTTGACGCGCGACGCGTAGTCCTTGATCCACGCATTCAGCGCGAGGATGTCGGCTGGTGGGCGATGTGTCGACTGGTTGCGCGGCGCGGGCGCCGGACCGCCGTTGCGCCCGGCGGGCGGCTGCGCATGATCGGAAATCGGCGTGAGCGAACACAGGACGACCTTGATGCCGTGTCCCTGCGCGAGCTCGGTCATCGCCATCAGGTTTTCTTCGATCATCTCGATCGTCTGGGGACCGTTGTTCTGCGCGATGTCGTTCGTCCCGGCGAAGATGACGACCGCTGCCGGCTTCAGATCGATGACGTCGGGATACATGCGCACGAGCATCTGCGCGGTCGTCTGGCCGCTGATGCCGCGATTGACGTACGGCTGCCCGGGAAACGACTGATCGAGCCGCCAGAAGTCCGTGATCGAGTCGCCCATGAAGACGACGCGCTTCGCGTCGGGCGCCTGTTGTTTCAGGGCCTCGTTGTCGGCGTGGAAGCGGCCGAGCTGGTTCCAGTCCTGGAGCTGGTTGGCGAGCGTCTGGGCCGAGCCGGCGAGACAGCAGTTCGAACGCGGCGGATCGTAGGTCGTGACGAGCTGGGCGTGGGCGGTCGCGGCGACGACGAGCGCGGCGGCAGCCAGGGGCAGTATGCGACGCATGGCGGGCTCCTTGTGCGCGGGTGACGCGGCATTGTACGCGAAGGCGGCCTCACGCGCGGCCGGCGAACTCTCGTGTCTCGGTGTGGACCTTCACCTTTTCGCCCTCTTTGATGAAGAGCGGCACGCGGATCTCGAGGCCGGTGTCGAGCACCGCCAGCTTCGTCACGCCGCCGCTGGCCGTGTCGCCGCGGACGCCGGGTTCGGTCGACGCGACCGCGAGCTCGACGTGCGGCGGGAACTGGACGCCGATCGGCTGGCCGTTGAACTTCTGCACCTGCACGAGCAGGTTGTCGGCGAGCAGTTGCCGGTCGTCGCCGAGCGTGTCGGGCTGGAGCGTGAGGGTCTCGAAGCTGTTCTGATCGAGGAAGTGGAAACCGGTCGCGTCGTTGTAGAGATAGGAGGCCGGCACGACCTCGAGGTCAGGCTCCTTGAACTTGTCGGCCGCCTTGAACGTTCGGTCGAACACCGCGCGTGAGATCAGATTGCGCATCTTGAGCCGCACGAGCGTTTGCCCGCCGCGGGCCGTGGGGCGCGAGATCTCGACGTCGAGGCAGTGATAGGGCGCGTCCTCGTACTCGATGAACATCTTGCGCTTGACGTCGATAGCGTCGATCAGGCTGGCCACGGGCCTATTCTAGTGAAAAGCGCCGGACACGTTAGAAGTTCGGAGCCAGAAGCCAGAAGGGGGTTCCGGGACGTCCCGAAGCCGCGTCATGGAAGCTTGTCGCTGTGAGGCCAGCGACACTCAAACGCGGACGGAACGACCCCGGAACCCGAAGGACGCCGGAACCTACCTCGGATCTATCGCCGGCACGTACCGGCTCCGATCGACGAAGTCATCGTCGGCCCAGCCCGGTCCGTTGGTGCCGCCGTCGCCCGCGTCGGTCAGGATCTTGAAGATGTGGCCGTCCGGATAGCAGACGCGCGAGAGCGAGAACCAGTAGCCCTTCCAGAAGATGATGTTCTCGCCGCTGTCCTTGATGAGCAGGCCCGCGCCTTCACCACGCAGCAGCCACGCCACACGCGTCGTCACCTCGAACGCGCGGTCGGCCGACGAGCCGGGATCGATGGCGTCGTGCACACAGCGGACGAGCGCGAGCTTGTCGCCGGTGAGCGGCGCGCAGAGCTCCCACGGTTCCTGCTGAGGCGGCGGAGGCGGGGGCGGCGGTTCCTGCGGCGGCGGTTCGGGATCGGCGAGGCCCGGAATGTCGCCGCGGTGCAGCGTCTCGTGTCCCGAGAACGGACCGACGCACGACGTGCCCGTGAACTGAAGCGCCAGCGCGTCGTTGTCGCCTTCGATGGTGCCGGTCGAGCTGAGCGAGAACGCGCAGTCGCCCGTGTCGGGAATCGTGCCCGAGCCGTTGATGGTGAGCGCGACGGTCGTGGGCGTCGTGATCTGGCCCGACGCGGTGCCGGTCACCGTGATGGCGCCCATGCAGAGCGCCGTGAACGTCCCGGCGATCGTCTCGTCGGTCTGCGACGAGATCGTCCACTGGAAGTTGCCGCAGGTTTTCAGATCGAAGTTGGCGAGACTGTCGGCGAGCGGCCGCGGTTCGGACACGGTCGCCGAGGACCACGTCCCGAGGAAGTTGGCGACGGCGGGCGCCGTTGCGGCCGGCGCCTCGACGGTCGGGGCCGTCGGGCTGAGCGGATGATCGGCAGTGCACGCCGCGCCGCCGGCAACGGCGAGCGCCGCGACGGCGACCAGGGCAAGGGAGCGAACGCGATGCATGAACATGTTCACCTGGGGATCGCGATGCCGGTGCGCCAGCCGTCATGGCCGCGTCACGTGCGGCGGTCATCGAGCGTCGGGCGGGGACGAGCGAATTCCGTACCGCGGACGCTTCACGCTTTTGCGGGACTTCCCACCGATTCACACGCCACACGCGCGCCGATCGCCGCAGAATTGACAGGGCGACTGTCGAAATGTCGTCATCGCACATACGATTTTGAAGCCGATTTCCCGCACATCTGCGCGCGATGGGTTGACATCTCACCTGTGGAGATCCATGCTCAGGTGACATGTCAACCCAAGACAAGCACGAGCGGCTCGCGCTGCTCCAGGGCACGCTCGACGTGCTGATCCTGCGCGTGCTCGCCTTCGGTCCCGAGCACGGCCAGGGCATCGCGCTCGCGATCCAGCGCACGTCGGACGACGTGCTGCTCGTCGAGCACGGCGCGCTGTACCCCGCGCTGCAGCGGCTCGAGGCGCGCGGGTGGATCTCCGCGAAGTGGGGCACGTCGACCAACAACCGCCGCGCGCGCTTCTACGCGCTCACCCGGACCGGCCGCACGCACCTCGCGGATCAGACGTCGCGCTGGCAGCGACTCGCCGGCGCCATGGCCCGCGTGCTCGAGTCCGATCCGGTCAAGGGCTGCTC
>CALFMR010000469.1 GCA_937880585.1 uncultured Acidobacteriota bacterium | reverse complement strand
GATTAGCGGGCCCGATCGGCGGCCGGGTGACGGCGCCGCACGGCGCGATCTGCGGGGCGCTTCTACCGCATGTCACGGCGGCCAATCTCCACGCACTCGAAACTCGCGCACCCGATCATCCCGCTCGTCAGCGCTACGACGTCATCGCACGGACGCTGACGGGCCGCGACGACGCACGCGCGAGTGATGGGGTCGAGTGGATACGCCTGCTCGTGGCGGCGCTCGGCATCCCGTCACTCGGCACCTACGGTCTGGGCTCCGCCGACGTCGATGCCCTCGTCGAACAGGCGCGGCGCGCGAGCAGCATGAAGGCGAATCCGATCGTGCTCACCGCCAAGGAATTGCGAGAGGCGCTGGAAGCGGCGATGGCGGGCTAGCCGAGCAGTCCTCGAACTGCGCCGAGTCGTTCCTTCACGATCGCGCGCGGCTCGATCGTGCTCGCTTGGCCGTCCGGCGGCGCCGGAACGTCTGCCACTCCTGCAACGACGTGAGACTCTCGTTCGATCGCTGTCCGAGCAGCAGGGCCTCGACCGAAATGTCTTCATCGAGGTCGGGCCAATGAATCCCCACGCCCGGCCCGATCAGCTCCCATCGCCGGCGCTCAGCGGGATGGCCCGCCGCCAGCCGCGGATACCACTCGAGCGGAACGGACACCTGTCGGCCATCGTGGAGATCGACCACGAGCGCGGCGTCAGTGACCCGAACCCTTGCCGCCCGCGCCGGTTCCGTAATCAGTGCCGAAGAAGTCATGCCATGCCCTCAACAAGACCGCCTGATGATCGCGCACGACGGCCAGCAGCTTGTTCAGCTCATTCTGGGCGAATCCGTCGTTGTGTTCCAGTTGAACGGGCTCTAACCAGATTTTGGCCGTCTTGCGCTCACGCGCGGCGTGAACGTGAGGCGGCTCACTGCCGTCACTTGAGAAAAAGAAGAACCGATACGCACCGCTCCGCAGGACGGTCGGACTCACGCCGTGATTCTCTCAACATCGACGAACGGCCGCCAGCGCGGCAGGCATCGTGCCCGGGTTCGCGCGCTATCGCGACACGGCGGCCGCGCCGCGGCCCGCGAGTCGGCCGGTGACCCACGCCCAGGCGAAGTTGTGGCCGCCGATCGGCCCGAAGGCGTCGAGCAGCTCACCGCAGAGGAAGAGGCCCGGACAGCGCCGGCTTTCGAGCGTCCGTGGATCGACCTCGTCGAGCGCGATGCCGCCGCCCGTGACTTCAGCCTTCTTGTAGCCCTCGTCACCCGTCCACGGCACCGCGTACGTTGTTAGATGCTCGACGAGCGCGGCTCGTTCGCTTCGTCGCAGCTCGGCGACGCGGCGGTCCGGCGGCACGCCCGCTTCGATCAACAACTGCTCCGCCAGTCGCTGCGGCAAGCGCCGTGCGACGACGTTCACGACGAGGCCGGATGCCGATGCAAGCGCCTCCCGCCACGCGTCTGCGTCGAGATCGCACCACTGCACGCGCACGGAGACGTCTCCCGCGGCGCGGCTGCGCACGGCCACGTGCGAGACATCGAGTACCGCGGGACCGCTGTAGCCGCGGTGAGTAAAGAGCCATCCGCCGCGCGATTCGATAGCCTCGCGCGTCGACTTCGCGCGCACGCGGACATCGAGCGACACACCGGCGAGAGCTGCATGACACGGCGGCTCGGCCACGAGCGGCGTCAGTGCCGGATACGTCTCGTGGACGACGTGGCCAAGACGACGAGCGATCTCGAGACCTGCCCCACTGCTGCCAGTGGCCGGCACCGAGAGTCCGCCCGTCGCCACGATGACTGCCGACGCATCGATCGCTCCGTCCGTCGTCTCGACGTGCCATCGTCCATCTGAACGGTGGAGGCCGGTGACGTCGGTGTTGAAGCGAAACTCGACGCCTTCACGACGAGCCAGTGCGATGAGGCCGTCGCGGATGTCGCGCGCGCGGTTGGATGCGGGAAACCACTTGCGCGTGTCGGCCTCGAACGCGAGCGGGACGCCGACCTCTCGCTCGAAGAAGTCGCGCTGGCCGCGGAGCGGCCATGACCGCAGCATCCGGCGCAGCAGCGGCCGTGGCGAATCGGTGACGAACCGGTCGGGCTCGATCGCCTCGGGCAGCACGTTGCAGCGACCGCCGCCGCTGATGAGAATCTTGCGGCCGCCGTCGGCCGTCTTCTCGACGATCGTGACCCGCGAGCCGCCGCGGCGCGCGAAGATCGCCGCCATCAATCCCGCGGCGCCGGCGCCAACAATGACGATGGAGTGCGATCGCTCGGACGAACCTGCGTTAGGCACAGCGACGCGATCGGCGCGCGGCCGACACGCTGCGCACCGACTCCAACGTCACCGCTTCGTCACTCGCACCCAGTCGACGAGCATCTCGCCGCCGCCGGACTTGATGAGATCGACCGTCGACTGGGGAAGACCGACGTAGGGCGCGTCCGTGTGGTTGACGGCCTGCGGATACACGCCACCGAGTGCGAGATTCACGATGAGGAACTTCGGGTTGTCGTAGGCCCAGCGGCCGTACTGTTCGACCATCGCCTTGGTTGGCTGGTAGAACGGCTCGCCGTCCAACTTGAAGACGAGCCCGTCCGGCGACCAGTCCACCGAGTAGATGTGCCAGCCGGTGATGTCGCCGCCGCCGGCGAAGTGTTGCCGGATGGCGAGCGGCGTGTTGCCGGAGTAACCGGGACCGTGCAGCGCGACGTTCGTCCAGTCACGCTCGCCGACGTTCTCCATGATGTCCATCTCGCCGGTCGCCGGCCACTGGCCCTCGCCGAGCGCCCAGAACGCCGGCCACAGGCCGGACCCGGCCGTGAGCTTGATACGCGCGGCCGCCGTGCCGTAGGTGAACTCGACCTTGCCGCGCGTGTTGAGGCGCCCCGACACGAAATCGAACGTCTTGCCCTGCGGCGTGACGAAGCCCTTTCGGAACTGCGGACGGACGGCGAGCGCGCCGTTCTCGGCGCCTTCGGCATCGGCACCGCTCACGAACGCGATCGTGTCCGCTGAATCGATGTAGGCCTGTTGTTCGTTGTTGACCGTGCGACCGGTGACTTCGACGTTCCATTTCGTCCGATCGAGCGACGGACCGGAGAAGTCGTCGAAGAAGACGACGTCGCCTGAAGACGCCGGCGGTGCTTGGCGTCCGGCCGCGGCAAGCGCAACGACCGCGGTGAGACTGACGATGGCGGCGAGGGTCGTTCGCATCAGGCAATCTCCTCGAAGGGTTCCGGGTTCCCCCTGGGCCTGAAGGCCCAGGGCTCCGAACAGCAGACAGCCGTGCCGGTTCCAAGTGCCCCTGGGTCTGAAGACCCAGGGCTCCACAGACATTGCTACGACTGGATGAGGAGCACGCCCGGATCTTCGACCAGCTCTTTGACGCGCACGAGGAACCGCACCGCTTCGGAGCCGTCGACGATGCGATGGTCGTAAGTGAGCGCGGTGTACATCATCGGCCGCAGCACGACCTGCCCATTGACGCCGACCGGCCGTTCCTTGATGGCGTGCAGGCCGAGGATGCCGACCTGCGGCGGATTGATGATCGGCGTGCTCATGAGCGACCCGAACACGCCGCCGTTGGTGATGCTGAACGTGCCGCCGCGCAGATCGTCGAGCGTGAGCGTGCCGTCCTTCGCCTTCTGCGCGAACGTACGGATGCCGAGCTCGATCTCGGCGAACGACATCAACTCCGCGTCG
>CALFMR010000468.1 GCA_937880585.1 uncultured Acidobacteriota bacterium | reverse complement strand
GCCCGCGACGGAGGAGCGGCGCTGAGCGGGCGAGCGGGGGTGGGGCCCCGCGAGCGATTGATAGAAAGATGGCCCCAGCGCACTGCAAAGAAGATGACGCAGCAGGCGACAGGGGACGAAACGGGGTTGGAGGAAGCGGGCGGCGGGAAGCCGCGGGAGTCGATCGGGACAACCGCATGGTCACCTCTTCGCGGCCTCGCGGGACCGCGTTAAAGAGCATCGAAATCATAACACCATCCACTGTCCGGCGTCAGCGATCGTGTGTCGCGACGTATTTCACCGGGTGTTCCGCAACGAACGGCGCGACGAACAGGTCCGTGCGCGCGAAGCCGTCCATGTCGCGGCCGACGTCGACGCCCATGTAGTAGAGGATCGTCGGCGCCACGTCGACGATCGCGCCGCGAGAAAACTGACCCGCGGCGACGTTCGTGCCGTAGGCGATGAGAAATCCGTCCGGTCCCTGCTCGTGCGTGCCGGTCAGATCCGGATCGGCCAGGAGATGCGCGAGCAGCCGCTTGCCGAGCGGCGTCGGCTCCATGCCGTAGCCGGAGACGACGAGCAGCAGGTCGCCGGGTGCGAGGTCGTGCGCGAGATCGCCGACATCACGGTCGATCGCGTCGTAGTACTGGTCGAGCGTCGACCGATGCGGATCGGCGCGTCGCGGTTCGCCGAACCGTTCGGGCTGCGCCTCGGCCAGGCCACGATGGCCGAAGACGTCGAGCGCCTCGTAGCGCAGCGCCGTGAGCTCGGGCGCGAACTGCTGGGCGAGCGCGACCGCGGTATCGTGATACGCACGATCCCAGCGCGCGCGGTCGAGTCCGGTAGGCTCGACGCCGGCAGCGGCGAGCGACGGCAGGACGTCGCGCCACGGTTTCGCCTGCCAGGCGTCGAACACGTCGCGCGCGACGTCGGCGGCCGTCGTCGGACTCGCGGCGTCCGCGTCAGCGAGACGCAGCGGCGAGCTGGCCGCGTCGTCGAAGCGATCGCTCACGACGTAGCCGACGCGCGCGCGGGCGGGAAAGGTGAGCGGCCAGCCGGCCACGCCCGAGACGATCCCGTCGTCGGCCAGGATGTCCCAGATCGGCCGCGCGCCGAGCGCCGCGGCGCTCAACTCCTCGGCGCGCACGAAGCCCTGATTGACGAGTGCGTAGGCGAAGCAGTCGTCGGGCAGGATGTCGACGGCGTCGGCGTCATCGGCGCTCACGCGAAACAGCCCGCGTGATCGGACGCCGTTCTTCTGCGGATACTTCCCCGTCGCGACCGCCGCCCAGATCGGCTCGGGCTCGGTCGGACGAAGCGTCGCGAGATCGATCGTGGCGCCGCGATCGAGCAGGCGCGCGAGATTCGGCAGCCGACCAGCGGCCACGCGCTGGCGGATGAAGCCGAGCGACGCGGCATCGAGCGCGAGCAGAAACACGCGCGGCACGCGGCCGCTGGCCACGACGTCCATCGGTTGCGCCTCGTCGTCGGCGGTCTCCGGATCGTGCAGGAGCGGCGGCCGAATCCACGGCTCCCCGGATCCGCGCAGCCAGACCGGCGCGATCGCCGACACGGCGAGCACGATCGTCAGGAGCACACCCGCCGCGCGGCTCCCGCGACGTCCGAACGAATAGCGGAACACGGCAATCGCCGCTACGACGACGGTCGCACCCGTCGTCGTCCAGGCGCCGGCGCGCATGCGATCGGACGCGGCGTCGGTCATGACCGCCGCGAACGCGTCGAGATTGACCCAGGTCAGAAGCGCCGCCGCGCCGAGCGTCACGACACTCAGCCAGGCGAGCAACCGCACGCTCAACCACGCCGGCCGCAACGGCCGTGACGCGAACAGATCGCGGCCGAGCAGCAGGATGTACAACCCAACGCCGAGCGCCGGCACGTACAACGCGAACACCGCCCCAGCCCAACGCGCCGCCGTGACCGACAGGACGGGCAGTTGCGGATTGAGTTGAAAGACGAGCACGACCAGATACGCCGCCATGAGCACGCCGCCGACGAGCGCGTTGGTGAGGAGGCGGAAGTAGCGCATGAGACGCGAGGGGGATCATAGAGGGATCGGAGCTCCCGGTTCCGGCGAGCTGAATGTCCCGAGGATCTTGGGTTCGAAGTTCCCCTGGGCCTGAAGGCCCAGGGCTCCGCAGACACACGGAATCAGACCTTCGGGGTTCCATGTTCCCCTAGTCCTGAGGGCCCCGGCGCTCCGCAGACACACGGAATCTCTGTCGGAGCTCAGGGCCTTCAGGGTTCCAGGTCCCCCCGGGCCTCGAGGCCGGGGCTCCACGGACACAGACACAGAGATTTCTGTCGGAGCCCTGGGCCTTCAGGCCCAGGGGAACCCGGACAGAGGTCTCGCCCCGAGTGCCCGCGACATTCCAGCCATTCCGGTGCATCGCAGCCGCGGGCCGGATCGATCCTTGCTGTCGCAGACTGCATGTCTCATCCCGCGCGTCTCTCGCCGTCGTCTTACGTGGGCCGCGCGCCGATCTTTCTTACCATCTGCACCCGCTTGCGGCAGCGATATTTCGAAGACCGCGACACAGCGACGTTCGTGCGCGACGAGATTCTGAGCCTCGCTTGCCTGCACCGCGTCGACGTCCTCGTGTATTGCCTCATGCCTGATCATCTGCACGCATTGGTCTCTGGAAAGGAAACCGACTCAGATCTTCCACGGCTCGTGCACGCCATCAAGCAGCGAACGTCATCCCGATTCAAGCAGACGCACGGCGCGCCGCTGTGGCAGCCGAGCTTTTTCGATCGAACGCTACGTCCCGACGAGGACGTGCGTCGCGTGATGCACTACATCATCATGAATCCCGTTCGCGCGGGGCTCGTTCGCGAACTGGATGACTATCCATTGTGGGGTTCCAGCGTACTCACGCGCACTGCGATGTTGGACGCGATTGGAGAAGTCGTTTCCTGGAGCTGAGTCCGCGGACGGGTTCCAGGTTCCCCCTGGGCCTGAAGGCCCAGGGCTCCACAGACACGGAGAAGCGCTTCGGCGCCCCGTCTTCCACGACGACATCGCGCACCTGAACCTGGAACCCGAAGAACCCGGAACGCCGCTCCGAAGAACCTTGAACCCCGGCATCCGGGACCAGGGACAGGCGCGCGTCGGCTCACCTGCTATCCTTTCCTTCGATGCCGGTCGACATCGCTGCCGAGGTGCTTTCCAACACCCGTCTCTCGCCCGACTACAACGTCATCGCGCTCGCCGCCCCCGAGATTGCGTGCGAGGCCGAACCCGGACAGTTCGTCATGGTCCGCCCGAGCGCGCATTTCGATCCGCTGCTGCGCCGGCCTTTTTCGATCTTCGAACGGCTGCGCAACGAAGACGGCAGCTTCCGCGGCCTCAGCCTGCTGAACAAGCGTGTCGGCGCGGGGACGACGATCTTGTATGAGGCGAAGCCGGGCGATCGCATCTCCGTCGTCGGGCCGCTCGGACGGCCGTTCGTTCCCGTCGATCCGCCCGGCGAAGCGTGGCTCGTGG
>CALFMR010000467.1 GCA_937880585.1 uncultured Acidobacteriota bacterium | reverse complement strand
CTACGGCGCGCGCGCGCGGGTGAAAACGTTCCAGCAGTCGGGCAAAGGCAAGGCCGATGCCGTGCGCCTCGGTCTCGCGCGGGCGACCGGCGAGCTGCTCACGGTGCTCGACGCCGACCTCACGGTGCCGCCCGAGTCCCTGCCCCGCTTCTACGACGCCTACGTGCGCGGGCACTGGGACTTCCTCAACGGCAACCGCCTCGTGTACCCGATGGAAGGCGAGGCGATGCGCTTCCTCAACTGGCTCGGGAACATCTTTTTCGCGAAGGCGCTCTCGTGGGTGCTCGAGGCCGAGCTCGGCGACTCCCTCTGTGGCACGAAGCTCTTCCCCCGCCGCGACTACGAGCGCATGCGGGCGTGGCGCGAGCGTTTCGCGATCAGGTGGCCGCGATCGGGCCGGATGACCTCGCGACAATCGTCTACACGTCGGGCACGAGCGGTGCGCCGAAGGGCGTGATGCTCACGCACGGCAACCTCACGGCGAACCTCGCCGGCATCAGCGACGCGCTCGATCTGCGGGATGACGACGTGGGGTTGTCGTTTTTGCCGCTGAGCCACGCGCTCGAGCGCATCGTTGCCTACATCTACCTGACGACCGGCGTGTCGATGGTCTTCGCCGAGTCGTTCGACACGATCGCGCGCGACCTGCGGACGGCACGTCCGACGGTGATGGCGAGCGTGCCGCGTGTGTTCGAGAAGCTGCACGCGCGTATCCAGGAGCGCGCGGGCGAGGGCAGCGGCGCCAGACGGGCGTTCGTGCGATGGGCGTTGTCGGTGGCGGCCCGTCGCGGCGCGGCGCTCGAAGCCGGACGGCCGGTGACGGGATCGCTGGCGCTGGCGTCGCGCCTGGCCGAGCGGACGGTCTTCTCTGAGATTCGCGCTGGACTCGGTGGACGGCTGCGACTCACCGTCTC
This sequence comes from uncultured Acidobacteriota bacterium, assembly GCA_937880585.1. GTDB lineage: Bacteria > Acidobacteriota > Vicinamibacteria > Vicinamibacterales > SCN-69-37 > CALFMR01. The sequence goes on along the minus strand of CALFMR010000467.1, from coordinate 3,122 downwards.
GGGAAGCGCGCCGCTCGATCCGGCGCTTGGCCGGTTCTTCCTCGGCCTCGGCCTGCCGGTCCTCGAAGGCTACGGCCTGACCGAAGCCGCGCCCGTCGTCTCGGTCACCCGGCTCGGCGCGCCGCGGTTCGGCACGGTGGGACCGCCGCTGCCGAACGTCGAGGTGAAGATGGCCGCCGACGGCGAGATCCTCGTGCGCGGCGCGAACGTCATGCGCGGCTACTATCAGCGCCCGTCCGACACGGCCGCGGCTATCGTCGACGGCTGGCTGCACACGGGCGACATTGGTGCGCTCGAAGACGGTTACCTGCGCATCACGGATCGGAAGAAGGAACTGCTCGTGACCTCGGGCGGCAAGAAAGTCGCGCCGCAGCCGATCGAAGAGCGCCTCCGCGCGCATCCCCTCGTCCGCGAAGCCGTCGTCGTCGGCGACGGCCGGCACTTTCCCTCCGCGCTGCTCGTCCCGGACTTCGCCGCGCTCGGCGCCCGGCTAGGCACGAGCACGGCCGACCTCGCCACGCGCTGCGAGGCCTCGGACGTCCGCGCGTTGTTCCAAGCGGCGGTCGATACCGCCAACGCCCCGCTCGCCTCATTCGAGCGCATCAAGAAATTCGCGCTCCTGCCGACCGAGTTCACGCAACAAACCGGCGAGCTCACGCCGACGCTCAAAGTCCGACGGCGTGTGATTGAAGAGCGCTATCGCGCGGTTATTGACGCGATGTACGAGTGACTTGCCGACCGCCAGCCCCTCAGTGCCACCCGTCGAAAATCCGTGCGTGGTCGAGGGGCCACCAGCGGAGTTGGACTTTGCCCAGGATGTATTTCTTCGGTACCCAGCTCCAACTGCGGCTGTCGGAGCTGTTGTTGCGGTGGTCGCCCATGACGAAGTACATCGCGGGAGGGACGATCTCCGGGCCCCAGGTGTCGTGGTCCTGGTACTGCTTCGGGATGAAGTCGTCGGGCAGCAGCACGCCGTTGCGGTAGACGTGGCCGTCGGTGCTGCGGATCGAATCACCCGGCTCGGCGACCACGCGCTTGACGAACGACTGGTCGGGATTTTCCGGGTACAGCAGCATCACGATGTCGCCGACCTGCGGGTCGTGCAGGCGGTAGGCGAGCTTGTTGACGATGAGCCGGTCCTCGTTTTCGAGCGTGGGGGCCATGCTCTGGCCCTCGACGCGCGCAACCTGGAAACCGAACGTGACGATGAGCGTCGCGTAGACGGCGGCCGAGACGAGCGTCTTGAACCACGCCACGAGCTCCTCGCCAATGCGCGCGAGCGTGTGCCGCGAGGGCACCCAGCCGCGCACGCGTGATTCGGGCTGGAGGGGCTCGGGCGACGGCGATGGCGACCCTAGAGCTGGAGGTAGTCCCGCAACCGCCGCGTCTGCGAACGGCTGACCGGAATTTCCGTCGCCTTCGGGTCTTTCATCTTCAACAGGTAGTTGCGGCTGAACCAGGGGACGATCTCCTTGATTTTGGTGATGTTCACCAGGTGCGACCGGTGGACCCGCCAGAACACGGCCGGGTCGAGCCGGGCCTGCAGCTCGTCGAGCGTCCGGTAGTTGGACGTGCCCGAGACGGCGCCCGTCACCACCAGTATGCTCTCATCGGTCAGAGACGCGTGAATGACCTCGTCGGCCTGTACGAGGACGAAACGCTCGCCCACGCGGATGGCGAGCTGGTCGCGGCGGCCCTGCCGGGCCTGCACGGCCTCGATGACTTTCTCGAGGTCGGCCGGCGCGAGCGGCATCCGCGTCGTGTCGTCGGGGCCGCGCCGCCGGCGCACGCGCGCCATTGTCTGCTCGAGCCGCTCGGCATCGACCGGCTTGAGCAGGTAGTCGACCGCGTTCACCGAGAACGCCTCGATCGCGTACTGGTCGAACGCGGTCACGAAGACGATCTCGATCGGCAGGTCGGCCTCGACCAGCCGTCGCGCCACCTCGAAGCCCGTCAGGCCCGGCATCTGCACGTCGAGGAAGATGAGGTCCGGTTTCAGCTCGCCCGCCGCACGCAGCGCGTCGATCCCATCGGCCGCCTCGCCCGTGATCTCGACGTCGTCGATCCGGCCAAGTAAGAAGCACAGCTCCTCGCGTGCGAGCTGCTCATCGTCGACGACGAGAGTTCGAATCGGACGCATGCGTCAGGCCGTCGCGCGCTCGGAGACGATGAGCTCGGGAATCTCCATGCGCGCCACCGTTCCCTCGCCGGGCACGCTGTGGAGGTGCAACTGGTAATTGGCGCCGTAGATCACGCGCAGCCGCTCGTTGACGTTGCGCAGGCCGATGCCGTGATCCGCGGTCGCCGTCAGCCGATCGACGGGCATGCCGACGCCGTTGTCGATGATCTCGATGACCGCGTGTCCGGCTCGATACGCCGCGAAGATCGTCAGCCGCCCTTCGCCGACTTTGCGCGAGAGGCCGTGCTTGATCGAGTTCTCGACGAGCGGCTGGAGGATCATGCTCGGGACGATCACGTCGAGGCTGCCCGGATCGATCCGCTTGTCGACGACGAGGCTGGGGCCGAAGCGGACGCGCTCGATGTCGAGATACTCGTCGATCGCCGACAGCTCCTCGCGCAGCGTGACGAAGTGCTCCTGGCTGCGGAGCAATCGCCGCAAGAGGCCCGACAGCTTGATGACGAGCACGCGCGCCGTCTCGGGCTGCGACCGGATGAGCGAGGTAATCGACGTCAGCGTGTTGAACAGGAAGTGCGGGTTGATCTGATTCGCGAGCGCCTCGACGCGCGCCGCCATCAGCAGCTTTTCCTGCTCGGCGAGCCGGTGTTCGATGCGCGCGCTGTTCCAGATCTTGATCGGAATCGCGACGCCCAGCACCGGCGTGAGCACGACGAGCAGGAACAGCCACCAGGTCGTCGGGTGATAGTCGAAGATGCGGGTGGGGAAGCGCTGCCCGATCGTCTGTCGGAGAAGCTCGAGCAGCACGGGCGCCGCGACGAGGATGACCTGCCAGTCGAGCTGCAACGTCCGCACGAGCCGCCACGCGAAGCGGTGCAGCTTGGTGACGACGAACGGCGAGAAGCGCCAGATCTGATCCTTCGGACAAATCTCGCGGAGGCCGCCGCCGGCAAAGCCGCAGCCGATGGCGAAGGGCAGTGCGGCG
>CALFMR010000466.1 GCA_937880585.1 uncultured Acidobacteriota bacterium | reverse complement strand
ACGAACACGGCGACGTGCACCGGCTCACCGAGCGCACGACCGGCGACACGGCTCGTGGCCGGGGTCGTGCTCGCGTTGGCGACCGTGCCCGCTGGTCTGACGAGCCTGCACATCGATCGCTTCTTCCGGCAGACCGACACGCGGACGCTCGCGCGGCGGTGGATCGAACGGGACGTGCCGTCGGGCACGTCGGTGCTCGTGCAACCGTATAGCGTGCCGCTGCGACCGTCGCGTGCGGCGCTCGTCGAAGCGCTGACGACGAACCTGGGCAGCCCTGAACGCGCATCGGTGAAGTTCCGACGGGAGCTTGCGCTCGACCCGTATCCGCAGCCGGCCTATCGGACGATTTATCTCGGAACCGGAGGACTCGACGCTGACAAGATCTACGTGGATCCCGCGGCGTTCGACGCGCGCAACGGCCTCGAACCGCTGCGGCGCCTTGGCGTGACGTATGTCGTGATGAAGCGGTACAATGACGACGATTCGAACGTGTCGGCGCTGGAGACCGCACTCGCGCATGAGGCGCGCTTGGCGGCCACGTTCTCACCGTATCGTTCCGACACAGCGACTGATCGTTCAACTGTGCCGCCATTTCTCCACAACACGGATGCCCGGATCGATCCCGCCCTCGAGCGCCCGGGGCCGACGATTGAGATCTGGAGGATTTTCTGATGCCGGTCGCCCGCAGGCTTCGTGAGGCGGTCGCCCGTCGCGCGCGGGGCGTCCCCGCATTCACGTCGCTCGTCGCACGATACCGGCGGCGCGGATATCGCCGGCGCATCCAGTCGTTTCTACAGCGCAAGGACGGCCATGCCGGCGCCCTGCCGATGGGTGTGGTCTACGAAGCCACGATGCGCTGCAATCTCCACTGTGAGTTCTGCTACGTCGGCACACTGCTGAATATCGAAGGCGAGTGGCGGGAGGAATTGCCGCTGAACGTGCTCGAGCAAGCCTTCCCCGACCAGGACGGCCTGCAGGTGAGCTTGACGGGCGGCGAGATCTTCATGCGCAAGGACATTCTGTCCGTCATGGAGGTTTTCAAAGGCAAGGGCTACACGTGCGGCTATCTCACGACCAACGGCACGATCATCTCCGACGACCGTGCTGACGCGTTGGCCGCGCTGGCCGAAGCCGGATTTCTCCGTCACATCAGCGTGTCCATCGACGGACCCGGCGAGCTGCACGATCGCGCGCGCGGCGTGAAGGGCACCTTCGTGCGGACGGCGGCCGGTCTCAAGCGACTGCAGGAGGCCGCGCGGCGCCGACACGCCCCCTTGCGCGTCAGCATCAACACCACCGTGGCGCACGACACGATCGAGGCATTGCACGAGATGGTCGACGTGGCCGCCGATCTCGGCGTCGATGCGATCGGCTTGAACCATCTGATGTACAGCACGCCGGAAGAGGTCGCCGAGACCGTGCGGCTGACGGGCGCAGCGGACGCATCGGTCATCTCGACCTATGTCACCGAGGATCCCGGCGTCGACGCGGCACGCGTCCGTGTGCAAGTGGAGGCGCTCGCCAGGCGATGTGCCGAGCGCGGGATCCGGTTCGACATGCGGCCGAAGGTCCGGCCCGCCATCATCGAGCCGTACTACACACCGGGATCGCCGCTCACCGGCCGGTGCCTCTATCCGTTCCTCTACGCACGCGTGTCGTTCAGCGGCAAAGCCTACTTCTGCCCGTTCATCCGCATCGACGTCGGCGACTTGACCACCCAGACGCTCGAGCAGGTGTGGACGGGCGAACGGTACGTGTCCCTTCGCCGCGCACTCGTGGAGAATGGTATCTTTCCGGTCTGTCGCCGGTGCTGCAAGGTTGAGCTCACGCCGCGCGTGAGCGATCCGGTTGTGGCGGAAGAACCGTTGGCGACGGCTGTCGAATGACGCAACCGATGCTGGGTGCCCGCACGCTTCTGGTCAATCCGCCGCTCGTCGGCGGCATCGCGTTCACGCGGCAGGGCCGCTGTCAGGAGCGGGAGGAAGTGCTCGGCACGACCAAGCCGCCCTACACGCTCGCGCTCGCCGCGGCGCTGCTCCGCCAGCAGGGCGCTGACGTCCGCCTCGTCGATCTCACGGCCAGCCGACAGTCGGTCGCGGATCTCATCGCGCGACTCGACGACGAGCACTTCCAGCCGACGCTCGTCGTCTTCCCCAGCACGACGCCGACGTTCGACGCCGACGTCGCCGCCATGTCGACGCTCGCGACGCACTACGGCGCGCCGCTCTTCAGTTTCGGGCCGCATGCCTCCTGCACGCCGCGTGAAGCGATGGAACGCGCCCCGGGCGTGACGGGCCTCTTCGTCGGTGAACCTGAAGACGGCTTGCTGGCGCTCGCCGCGCTCGACTCGACCGACCGACTCGAGGAGATTCCGAATCTCACGTTCCGCCGCGGCGGCGAGATTGTCGCCCACCGCGCGCACGGCACGTTCACGGGCCTGCTCCAGGCGCCATATCCGGCCTGGGACCTGCTCGACGTCTCGCAGTACCGGCTGCCGCTCGTCGACCAGCCGTACGTGCTCGTCGAAACGTCGCGCGGCTGTCCCTACTCGTGCGACTTCTGCGTGGCGCCGATCCATCAGGGCCACAAGTTCCGCGAGAAGAGCGCCAAGGCGCTCGTCGACGAGATCGAGCAGGCACACCGGCAGTTCGGCCTGACGTTTTTCTATCTGTGGGCGGACACGGTCACGTTGAACGTGAAGACGTTCAGCGCGTTCTGCGACGAGCTCATCGCGCGCAAGCTGCCCGTGCGCTGGTTTGGCAACGCGCGCGCGGACAACCTGACGGACCCGGCGTTCGTCCAGCGCCTGCGCGACGCCGGCTGCTGGATGCTCGCGCTCGGCATCGAAACCGAGTCCGAGGAAACGCGCAAGGACATGATGAAGCGGCTCGACGGACAGAAGATCCGGACGGCCATCGCCAACATGCGCCGCGCCGGCATCCGCTCGTTCGGGTTCTTCATCCTCGGCTATCCCGGTGACACGGCCGAGTCGCTCGATCGCACGATCGAGTACGCGGTCGAGCTGGATCCCGACTTCGCCAACTTCTACCCGGCCGTGCCGTATCCCGGCACCGAGCTCTACGCGAAGGCCAAGCGCGAAGGCTGGCTGCACGCGGAAGACTGGTCGCGGATGGAATATTCCTACTACCTGCTCGAAGGCGGCGGGATGAGCGAGTCGACGGTGATGGCCGCGATCAACCGCGCGCGCCGCCGCTTCTACCTGCGCCCTGGCTATCTCACCCGGCACGCGGGCGACGTCACGCGCATGGCCTTCAGCAAGTGGGGCGTCGCCTGGCACGTCGCGTCACGCATGCTCTTCGGCCGCAAGATCACCGACGCCTCGCCTGCTGCAGCGCCGAGACTCGAGGCGCACGCGTCGCAGCACTGAGCGATCCGCCGTAGTAAACGTGGCGTTTAATACACGCAAGAATTGCGGCCACGTTAAACGCTAGCGATCACAGGCGGGAAATGGCCCGCGTGCATCTGCCCCTTGCTTTACGGACCAAAACCTCGGTTCATGTCCCACAGGGGATAGTGCGGCAGCGTGCCGGCCGGGTCGCGCACGAACTGCTCGGACTGCACGACCAGATCCCGAGCCCGCCTGCGCGCCGCCGCGCCCACGTCGAGTCGGCCCAGCGCTGGTGCTACGTCGCCAGACCGGATGGTGCCGCCGGGCGGCACAAGTCCTTCGGACAGGAGCGGATGATCGCCGTGCTCGGCGCCGAGGATGCCTTCCAACGCGCGCCGCACGTCCGACACCACGGCAGCGCCGAATGCCTCGCGCCAGCGCTCTTCGATCTTGACCGTCAGCCCGTCATAGCGGCGTCGTGCGTCCAGACCGAGCGGCGAAAGCCGTACAAGCTTGCCTCGTGCCTTGGCCGGATCTGGTCCGACGACGATGTAGGGTTTGAGTTGCCAGCCGATGCCGCTCGTCTCCGGTGAACTGCCGGTGAGACGAGGGATGTCACCTTCCGGAATACCGGCCTCGCCCATCACACGGATGGCGTTCGCGCAGAGCGCCAGGGGCGCGGGCGACTCGCGCTCGAAGTCGAGTGCGAAGGCGAGCAGGACCTGCGAGAGCAGCACGGGCAAGGGAAGGTCGCGTGGTGGCGGTCCCTGCCGCTGAGGCAACGGCCGAGAGCGTTCCCGCACGTCGACGAATCCCTGTGGCAGCTCGACCGTCGACCGATCGACGCAGGCCTGCAGGCCGCGCCGCAGGGCGTCGATTTCGTCGGCACCAAAGCGCGCGCGCCAGCGCTGTTCGATCAGCGCTGGCAGCGATGGCCAGATCTTCTTCGCCGCCGCGCCTCTCGCCAGCGTCGCGCGAACGATCGACGTGGACGTGATGCCGCGTCCGCTGCCGAAGCCGTCGCGGACGAGGCGGTGGCGCTTGGCTCGACTGAGCGACGCGCCCGCGGCTTCGCTGGACGTGCCGCGCTCCAACGTGACGAAGCCCCACCTCTCCAGGCAGCCGAGCATCAGCTTGATCAGACTTGGCTCCAGCAGCGACTCGGTAACCAGGTCGCCAACCGGGCGCCCCTCGTCGGGCACGAAACGCAGCAGGTTCAGCCACACCATCAGCGACAGCCGCGCGCCCGGATGTCCGGCCGCGGCGATCTGCCGCTCGAACTCGTTGTCGAGCTCGACCGTGAAGGCCACCAGCACCTGCGACAACAACGCCGAGAGCGGCTGTGGCATCGTCGCGGTCATCGCACTGTCGGCTAGTGAGCCGCCGCTGCGCACGGCCGGCATTATGGCGTAGGGCGGGGCTCGCGCGGGCGCGAGATCGACGGCACTTGCCGCGGCAAGAGACGCGCTGCTATAGGCCCATGACGGTTGCCCAGCTTCTCGAGCGCGCGAAGACGCTGCCGAAGAGACTGCGCGACCGGCTGGTCCGCGGCATTCTGGCTCTGGAGGATCCGCGGGGTAAGAACGGACGCCCAGGACGACGCCGCACGCACGCAGCGTGGCCGGACGTCGAGGCGCGCGCAAAACGCATCGACGGCGATCGTGTCCTGCCGAATCTCGTATTGCTCGAACGAGGCGAAGAAGCCTACTGACGACGCATGCGCGCCTGTACGCCGACAGCAGTTTCCTCGTGTCGTGCTACCTCGTCGACGCGAACAGGTCGCGCGCCAAAGCCTTTCTTTCCGAGCGCGACATTCCCCTGCCGTTCACCGTCCTGCATGACCTGGAGGTCAGGAACGCCCTGAGGCTTGGGATTTTTCGCCGACTGATCACGGGGAGTCCATTGTCAGCGATTCTTTGCCCCACGCCT
>CALFMR010000465.1 GCA_937880585.1 uncultured Acidobacteriota bacterium | reverse complement strand
CCAGCCGATGAAGCTGTCGATCGTCATGCCCGCGTTCAACGAGAAGGCCACGATCCGTCAGATCGTCTCCGCGGTGACGGCCGTATCGCTGTCCGGCCTCGACAAGGAGCTCATCATCGTCGACGACGGATCGACCGATGGGACGCGGGAGATCCTGGCGGAGATCGATGGCCGCGACGGCGTGCGTGTCTGTCTGCAGCCGACGAACACCGGCAAGGGTGCGGCGGTCGCGCGTGGGTTCCGCGAGGCGACGGGCGACATCCTGCTGATTCAGGACGCGGACCTCGAGTACGACCCGAACGAGTATCCCGTGCTGCTGCGGCCGATTCTCGAAGGGCGCGCGGACGTCGTGTACGGGTCGCGGTTTCTCGGCAGCCCGAGCGGCCATCGCGTGCTGTACTTCTGGCACTCGATCGGCAACCGATTGCTGACGCTCCTGTCGAACGCGTTCACGGACCTGAACCTCACCGACATGGAAACGTGCTACAAGGCAATGACGCGCGACGTGGCGCGGCGGCTCGATCTGCAATCCAAGCGATTCGGCATCGAGCCGGAGATCACCTGCAAGGTGAGCCGGCTTGGCGTGCGTATCTACGAGGTGCCCATCTCGTACAACGGCCGGACGTACACGGAAGGAAAGAAGATCGGCATGAAAGACGCGTTCCAGGCCGTCTGGACGATTCTCCGCTACGCCGGCTGGACGCCGGCCGACCGATGACGCGTACCGGCGAGACCGCGGTCGAGCCGCTCGCGCCCGAGGATGAAGTCGGCGCGCTGACGCTCGAGCGGATGGCCGGGCTCGAGGCCTACAACCGCTGGCTGCACGATCGCTTCGACGCGTATCTCGGCCGGCGCATTCTCGAGGTCGGGTCTGGCATCGGCAACCAGACGCGCTACTTCGCGGACCGAGAACGCGTCATCGCATCCGATATCGATCCTTACTACGTCAGGACGCTGACCGAGCGGTTTCGCGACAAGCCGAGTGTGCGAGTCGCCTCGTTTCGCTTTCCGCTGGACGAGGGCGAGCGCGCTGATTTGGCGGCTGAACGGATCGACACGATCGTGTGTTTGAACGTACTCGAGCACATCGAGGACGACCGGTCGACGCTTCAGGACTTCGCGGCCGTGCTGCCGCCCGGCGGGCACCTCGCGCTGCTCGTGCCCTCGATGCCCTCGCTCTACGGCACGTTGGACGTCAACCTGCACCACTTCCGCCGTTACGATCGCGCGCCGCTGGCCGCACTGCTCGACGCGTGCGGCTTCGAAGTCGAGACGCTGCGCTACATGAACCGGCTGGCGGTATTCGGGTGGTGGCTCAGCTCGCGCGTGCTGAAGCGGCGCGTCCTGCCGCGCGAGCAGTTGTCGGTGTTCAAGCTCATCATGCCGCTCCTGCGTTTCGAGGAGAAGCACCCGCCGTCGTTCGGGCTCTCGCTCCTGGCGCTGGCGAGGCGGAGATGAGCGCGCGGATCAAGTCAGAAGTTTGAAGCCAGAAGCCAGAAGTTTCGACGGCGCCTGCGGCGCGCCGGCCAACGTAACGACCTCGATACATGACCGAATCAGCTTCGTCCTCGTCGACGTCGGATCTGGCCGCCCAGGTCGCCGCGATCCGCTGGTATCACTCGATCGATCTCGGCGGCGGCCTCGTGACGCCGGGCGTCGACGAGACGCCGTACCGGCTCGCGCGATTGGATCTGCCCGCGTCGTTCGCCGGGCAGAGCGTGCTCGACATCGGCGCGTGGGACGGGTTCTTTTCGTTCGAAGCCGAGCGTCGCGGCGCCACGCGCGTCGTCGCCGCGGATTATTTCTCGTGGCACGGCGACGGCTGGGGCCGAAAGGCCGGCTTCGAACTGGCGCGGCGTACGCTCGGATCTCACGTCGAGGACGTCGACGTCGACGTCATGGACCTCTCGCCCGAGCGTCTCGGCACGTTCGACGTCGTCTTCTTCCTCGGCGTGCTCTACCACCTGCGGCATCCGCTCCTCGCGCTCGAGCGCGTCGCGTCGGTGACGCGCGGCACGCTCATCCTCGAGACCGTCGTCGACATGGTCGGCATCCGCCGGCCAGCGGCGGCGTTCTATCCGGAGCGCGAGCTGAACGGCGATCCGACCAACTGGTGGGGGCCGAACGTTCCTGCTGTCGAAGGGATGCTGAAGGCTGTTGGCTTCGCCGACGTGCGCGCGGTCACGCCGCTGCCGTCCTGGCCCCACCGCGCAGCCCGCGCCGTGTCGTACGCGCTGCGCGGGAAGAATCGCCTCGGTCCCGCGTTCCGGCAGGATCGGGCGGTGTTTCACGCGAGGAAGGGGAGAGCGTAGTCCAGTCGACGGCCACGGGAGGCGCCGCTACGGGCGGACGGCGGGGCCGGTCGGTCGCGAACCTGTCGGGGCCGGCGTCAGGCCCTTGAATCAATTCTGCGCGGCGGCGAGCCGTTCCTGCCACGCTTGCCGCGCCCGATACTGCGCATCGGCCGCCTGGCTTCGCCAAAGTGCCTGCAGCGGATCGTTACTCTGCGTCCGCTGCGCGGCCGAGACGGCCTGTTGCACCCGCGCGTAGTTGTTCGCGCCGGCTTGATTGCCGAGGCGTGCCGCGCGCTGATAGTCAGCCAGCGCGGCGTTCGTATCGCCGAGCGCACCTTCCAGCGCGCCGAGATTGTTCCAGGTGTCGCCGTCGGCCGGGTTGAGCGCCAGCGCGCGCCGATACGCGCCGGCCGCTCGCTGAAACTCCTGCATCGTCAGGAATCCATTGCCGAGGTTGAACCATTCCGCCGCAGTCGAGTTGGCGGTGAGCGCCCGCTCTTCGCCCTCGAGCGCCTGAACCGCCATGGACAGGCGATTCTGGTACGAGTATGCGGCGGCGAGACTGTTCCAGTAATTCGATCGCGCGGGCGCCTGCTCGGTGGCGCGCGTGAACGCCTTTACCGCATTGTCGTAGTGCTTCAGTTCGACGCTGACCATGCCCAGGGCATTCCACGCCTCGGGCCAATTCGCGCGGAGGGCGACGGCGCGCTGGAACGCGGGCTCCGCCTGCTCGGGACGCTTCAGACCGATGCCGTACGTGTTGCCGAGATAGAACCATCCCATCGGGTCGTTCGGCGCCGCCTTGGTCCATGCGGTCGCATAGCGCAGCAACCCGTTCCAGTCTCGAGCGCGCACCAGCACGTTCGCGGCCTGGATCGTGTACGCGCCCTGACTGTTCGCGCGGACGCAGGCGGACAGCACGAGGCTCGTCGCGAGGGCGGCCGCACAAGTTCGGACGCATCGGGTCATTGGCTCATGATCCTCTGTCGCTGGACGTCGCGGGAGGTTAGCACACGCGCCGTCGATACGGACGTCCAGCACGGCGGACGGTCACGGTGCCGGTGACGCTTGACGGGCGCCGGACGAGCTCGCCCGGTGCCTGTCTGCGACGGTCAAGACCGCGACGACTCCTCACGACGTGCGACAGCGTACGAGTCGGGAACCAAATCAACCGTGTTGTGATGCGGAGTCTGGCGCTAGAATCCGGCGACCGGAAGTTGCCACGGGTGCCCGACGCGAATAGGTCGACGCCGGCCGACTCCCGGACAACCGGTGCAGATGGCGACATGGAGACATGATGACCCTGCAGTTGTTGAAATCGGTGGACGAAAAGCGCGACGAATTGGCCGCACTGCTCGTGGATTGCGTCGAAAGCGGAGCGTCGATCGGCTTCCTCCCGCCGCTGCCGATCAGTGACGCCCATGCGTACTGGGAGGGCCTCGCCCCGGAGCTGCGATCGGGCTCGCGGCTACTGCTCGTAGCGCTCGGAGACCGCGTCATCGTCGGAGCAGTCCAGCTCGCGCTATGCACCAAGAAGAACGGCGTGCACCGCGCGGAGGTCGAGAAGCTGATGGTTCATACCCAACAGCGGCGGGCCGGCATTGGCCGGGCCCTGCTCGAGCGCATCGAGCAAGTGGCCAAAGAGCAGCGTCGGACGCTGTTGGTCCTCGATACCAGGAGCGACGATACTGCATCGATCCTGTACAACAAGTGCGCTTATATAGAAGCTGGACGGATTCCGGCGTACGCGTCGAGCGCGGCGGGCACGCTCGACGGCACGACTTACTTCTACAAGCAGCTGTGAACGCGGGCCGAAATCTCGTCCGCGTCCCGTGCGCGGAATAGAGCGAGACGCGGCCGGCCTGTTCGGTTTCGGCGCTAGCTGCGCCCCGCTACCGCCACCATCGCCGGCCGCAGCACCTCATCGCCGATGAGATAACCGGGGCGGACGACGCCGACGATCTGGCCTTCGGGAATGTCAGGGCTGCCGGGTGTCGTCGCGACGGCTTCGTGGCGCGTGGGATCGAAGGGCTGGCCGAGCGGATTGATGCGCGAGACGCCCAGGCCGTCGAGCACCGCGACGAACTGCTGCTGCACCATCGAGACGCCCTGCACGAATGGATCGTCCGCACGCTCGCACGCGGAGGCGAGGGCGCGGTCGAGGTTGTCGAGCACCTCGAGGAACGACACGAGCGTCGACCGCCGGCTGCGCTCGACGTCCTTGCTGATCTCCTTGCGCAGCCGCGCGCGCGCCTGGTCGAACTCGTCGGACGCCGCGCGGTACTTCGCGAGGATCTGCTGCAGCTCGCCGTCCTTCGCCGCGAGCCGCGCCTCGAGCTCCTCGATGTAGGTCGGCTTGAGCTTGGGCTCGGCCTCGGCAGAAGAGCCTTCCGCCTTCTCGCCGCGCGCCCACCAGCGGCGGTCGGTGACTTTGAGATCGGAGTCAGACATAGACGTTGAAAGAAACTTCGAACTAGGAACTTCGGACTGGATTCCGGGTTCCCCTGGACCTGAAGGTCCAGGGCTCCGTAGGTTCGTTATCGGACTGTCAACTTCTGGATTCCCACCGCGCTCGACGTCGCGACGAACCGAAAACCTATTTCGAAGTTCAAAGTTCGAACTTCGAAGTTGACACGGACGCGTGATCGGCGTCCGCGTCCGCTGCTTCACGCGCGGCGTACCTGAACGTCAGCGCGTCAGTGTCGAGTCCGATCGTCACCGTCCCCCCGTGCTCGAGCTGGCCGAAGAGGATCTCGTCGGTCAGCGGGTCGCGGACTTCGCGCTGGATGGTGCGCGCGAGCGGGCGGGCGCCGTAGATGGGATCGTACCCCTTGGCCGCGAGCCAGGCGCGCGCTTCGGGCGTGAGCGTGATCGCGACGTGCCGCTCGGCGAGCTGCGCCTCGAGCTGCAGGATGAACTTCTCGACGATCGTCTCCATGACGGCCGGCGTGAGATTGCCGAAGGTGACGATCGCGTCGAGCCG
>CALFMR010000464.1 GCA_937880585.1 uncultured Acidobacteriota bacterium | reverse complement strand
CATCGCGCGGCACGTGCTCGAGACGTTCTTCGCCAAGCAGGAAGGTAAGCCGCTGCCGCCTCCGCCCGCGCCCGCGCCCGTCCAGCGGCCGGGCCAGACCTCCGCGCCCACCGCAGCCGCGGTCACCGCCACGCCACCCCCTGGCCGGCCGGCGAAGGCCGCATCCGCGGGCACGCTTTGATCGACCGCCGCCTGCTTCCGCACCTCGACTGGCCGCTCGTCGCGGCCGTGCTCGCGCTCACGCTCGTCGGCGTGTCCACGATCTACAGCGTCACCTGGGATCTGGTCGCCGGACAGCCGGGCGCGCGCTTCTGGTCGCAGGTCTACGCGGTGCCGGTCGCCGTGGCCGCGCTCATCGTGTGCCTGTCGATCGACTACCGGACGCTCGCGCAGCGATCGCTCATCATTTACGGCGGGCTCGTCGTCGCGCTCCTCTACGTCACGTTCTTCGGCGTCGTCGCCGGTGGGTCCCGGCGCTGGATCAGCCTGGGGGGATTCAGCCTGCAGCCCTCGGAGTTCGCGCGGCTCGTCGTGGCGCTGGTACTCGCGATGTTCTTCGGCGACGGCCGCCGCACGGCGCGGTCGCTCCGCGATCTGGCCACGGCCGGCGCGCTCGTCGCCGTGCCGTTCCTGCTCATCGTCCGCCAGCCGGACCTCGGGACCGCGACAACGCTGGCGCCGGTGTTCCTGGGCGTGACCTACATGTCCGGACTCCGGTTGAAGTGGATCTGGGTTGGCGCGCTGGTGTTGCTGCTGCTGTCACCGGTCGTATGGCGGTACGGTCTGGCCGACTATCAGAAAGAACGCATCGCAACGTTCCTCGACCCCGGCAAGGATCCGCGCGGCGCCGGGTACCAGCAGATCCAGGCGCGGATCACGGTCGGATCGGGCGGGTTCTACGGCAAGGGCTTCCGGCAGGGGACGCAGGGCGGCTACGGCTTTCTGCCGGTGGCCGACAACGACTTCGTGTTTTCGGTCCTGGCCGAGGAGCAGGGGTTTCTCGGCGTGCTCGTGGCGCTCGGGCTGTATCTGTTCGTGATCGTGCGCAGCCTCGACGCCGCCAAGCTCGCCCGCGATCGCGTCGGCGCGCTGCTCGTCGTCGCCATCGTGTCGGGGTTCGGGTTCCAAGTGTTGTACAACATCACCATGTCGGCGGGCCTGGCCCCCGTGCGGGGGTACACCCTGCCGCTCATGAGTTATGGCGGGTCGTCGCTCGTCGCGACGCTCGCCGGGTTCGGCCTCATTCTGAACGTCAGGATGCGGCGCTTCACGAATTAGCTGGTATCCCGCATGAACAAGGAGATGATCATTTCCTCGACGAGCCACGAAACGCGCGTGGCGATTCTCGAGGAGGATCAGGTCGTCGAAATCTTCATCGAGCGCGAGCACTCGCGCGGCGTCGTCGGCAACATCTACAAGGGCCGCGTGTCGAAGGTGCTGCCGGGCATGCAGTCGGCGTTCGTCGATCTCGGCCTCGAACGCGACGCGTTTCTCTACGTGTCGGACGTCATCAGCCCGACCGAGGACGCGCTCGAAGACGAGGATGAACCGCTCACGGCGTCCACCGACGTGCCGCACGACGCCGCACTAGATGCGGCCGAGGGAGCCGTTGTCGACGCCCCCGCACCCATCGACCAGGTCGAGGCGGCCCTCGATGACGCAGTCGAGCCCGCGCCGGCCGCCGCCACGCCCGAGACCGCCCCGCGCGTGAACGGCCGCGCCGATCGCCGCGGCCGAGAGCGCACGCCGCCGACCGCGCGCATCGAGGACCTGCTGCACGAAGGACAGGAGGTCGTCGTACAGGTGGTCAAGGAGCCGCTCGGGACGAAGGGCGCGCGCATCACGTCGCACCTCAGCCTGCCGGGACGCTTCCTTGTCTACATGCCGACGGTCGATCACATCGGCGTCTCGCGCAAGATCGAGTCGCGCGACGAGCGCCGGCGGCTGCGTGCGATCGTCCAGCGCTTCCGCGAGCAGACGTCGCTGCCGGGCGGCGTGATCATCCGCACGGCCGCGTCCAACCGCTCCGAGGAAGACATCCTCACCGACCTCACGTACTTCCAGCAGATCTGGACCGAGATCCAGCGGCGCCGCGAGACCGAGCGCACACCGGCCGTGCTCTTCCGCGAGGAGAGCCTCGTCACCAAGCTCCTGCGCGATCTGCTCACCGAGCAGTTCCAGGCCATCCGCATCGACGACGACACGGAGTACGGGCGGATCGTGACGTTCGTGCAGCGCGTCATGCCGAACATGCTCGGCCGCGTGCGCCACTACACGAAGGACTATCCGATCTTCGACGAGTACGGCGTGCAGGGCGAGATCGACAAGGCGCTGCGCAGCAAGGTCTGGCTCAAGTCGGGCGGCTACATCGTCATCAACCAGACGGAAGCGCTCGTCGCCATCGACGTCAACACCGGGCGGTACGTCGGGAAGAAGTCCGCGGGCCGGCTCGAGGACACGATCGTCAAGACGAACCTCGAGGCCGTGCGCGAGATCGTGCGGCAGGTGCGGCTGCGCGATCTCGGCGGCATCATCGTGCTCGACTTCATCGACATGGAGGAGAAGAAGAACCGGCAGAAAGTGGCGCAGGCCGTCGAGCAGGAACTGCGCAAGGACCGCGCGCCGTCCAAGGCCGTGCAGGTGTCGGACTTCGGTCTCATCATCATCACGCGCAAGCGCGTCAAGAGCAGCCTCGAGCGACAGTTGACCGAGCCCTGCCCGTACTGCTCGGGCACCGGGACGATCAAGACGAGCGCGACCATCTGCTACGACATCCTGACCGAGGTGAAGAAGGTCAGCCACGAGCTCGACGGCTACAGCCTGGTCCTGCGCGTCAATCCGGAGATCGCCCGCGCGCTCAAGGACGAGAGCCGGAGCGTGCTCCGGGAGCTCGAGACGACCGTCGGCCGTTCGGTGACGGTGCGGCCGGATGAACAACTTCACCACGAGCAGTTCGACGTCATGGCAATTTGACCGGCACGGCCGGCCGCGGCCGCCGGCCGATGACGCCCGACGCGCCGGGACGGCGAGGGCGCGGCTCTTGCATGATGTCGAGAGGTTCTGGCGCCGTGGTCCTTGGAGTTCTTCCTATAATGGACGCGGCATGGAGGTGCCTGCAATGAACGTCAAGTCGATCGTCGTGGTTGTCGCGGCCGCGCTCGTCTGCGGCCTCGCGAGTGTGGCGTCCGCGCAGTCGGGATCGTCGCTGGGCTCGGTGCGCATTCCCCACGCGGTCACCGCGAACGGCCAGACGCTGCCGGCCGGCACGTATACGGTGCGCCTCTCGTCGGACACGGTCACGCCCGTCGTCGGCCAGGCGCCGGACTCGGAGCAGTGGGTGGAGTTCGTGCAGGCCGGACAGGTCAAAGGCCGCGAGCTGGCATCGGTCGTCAAGCCCGAGGACGTGAAGGCCGTCGCCAAGATGACGCCGCCCGCGCCCGGCAAGGCCAAGGTCCAGACGTTGAAGGGCGCTGACTACCTGCGCATCTGGCTGAACCACGCCGGCACGCAGTATCTCGTGCACCTCGACGCGGCGCCTGCCGCGGCGGCGGCCGTCCCGGCTTCCGCCCGCTAGCGTCCGTCCCTGATTGTGGAGCCCTGGGCCTTCAGGCCCAGGGCGAGCGTCTCGGCCATCTTTAATTTGCAGTGCGCTGGGGCCCCACCCCCATCGCTACGACGCTTCGCCGCCCTCGCTGCGCTCGGGGGCTCGCGGTATCAACTTCTTCAGCGGCGCCTAGCGTCGCGCGATCCGGACGTTGCCGCTGAACGTGCGGACGGCCACTGTCGCGCCGCCGTCTCCCACCGTGCCGGTGAGCGACCCGCGGTGCGCGATCTGCGACGTGAGCGTCAGCGATCCTACCGGCTGAATCGATCCACTGAACGTCGACGCATCCAACGCGAAGCCGACCGGGCCGACGGCGGTGAACGTCACCGTCCCTGAGTGGCTCGTGAGCTCGTAGCGGCCGCCACGCGTGAGCGGCCCCGTGTAGTCAACCGTTCCCGACAAACTCTTCAGCGTCGCGCCTCCGCACGTGACGTCGGTCGCGCGCACGTTCCCGCTCACGACGTCGGCCGAGACGCGCGCGGCCTTGACGCGCTCGAGCGTCACGTCGCCGCTCACCGCGCTGACGCTCAACGCCGCGTCGCTCGCGACGTCCGACAGCCGCACCGTTCCTGAAATCGTCCGCGCATTGGTGACGCGTGCCGCGTCACTGACGGTCACGTTGCCGCTCACGACCTGGACCTCGAGGTCGCCCTTGATGTGGCTCACCGACACGTTGCCCGAGACGCTCGTCGCTTTGACGTGCGTGCCCGCGGGCGCGGTCACGTGATAGATCGTCGACACGCGGTACGGCGATTGGCCGTGTTGGGTCTTCGGATACTGCGTCGCGACCGTCGCGCGATCGCCCTGGGTCTCGATGGCGACCTGCACGTCCTGCAATCCTTGCGCGGCGTCGGCTTCCGTGCGGCCGTGCGACTCGCGCGTCACGTCGACGACGACGCTCGTGCCGGGACCGGCGGTGACGGTGATGTCACCCGAGACATTGCTGAGATCGAGCGAGCCCGCACTGCCGAGCGTGAGTGTGCGCGTCTGTCGATCGGTGCGGAGCGCGGGATAGTTGCGGTCCTGCGCCGCCGCGGCCGTGGCCGCGCCCGCGAGCGCCGCGGCCGTGACGATCGCCGTCGTGAGCCGAATCCATCGTGTGCGGTCCATCGGTGTCATGACTGTTTCCCCAGCTTCTTCGCGGCGTCGGCCGCATCGTCTTCGTTTTCGCGCCGCAGATCGTTCACGAGTGCGACCGTCGTCTGCAGCACATCCACTTTCTGACGGAGCGCGTCGGTGAGACTCGCGCGCGCCGATGCACTCTGAGGCTGATCGATGAGCGCCGTACGACTCTCCGCGATCGCGCGATCGATGGCGGTAAGGTTCGTCTGGAGCGCGGCGCTGACCGCTGGATCCATCGACGCGCCATCCTCGCGCGCGAGCGTCTCGAGTCCGGCGACGGCACGCCCGTAGTGCTCGAGCGCCTGGTCCAATTCATCTGTCACGTCTTGGACGGAAACGGCACGCGTCGCGTTGTCAGGCGTGACGGCGGCCGGTGCGCGCCGGGACAGGGACGGCGCGATGTACGCACCCAGCGCGATGACGACGAGCGTCGCGGCGAGGCCGAGCCACAGCCATGAACGGTGTGACCAGGACATTGGCCAACTTCGAACTTCGACCACCTCCGCCGAGGCGTCGACGTTTTCCATTCGTAGTCGATCGGCGATTTTCGACCAGAGGTGGCCGGGCAGCGGCATTGGGCCGAGCGTGCGTGCGCGGGCGCGAAGCTGCCGCAGGTCCGCTTCGATGCCGCGACAGACCTCGCACGACGCGAGGTGCTGGGCGATCGCGGCCTGGTCGTCAGGCGGCAGGTCGTCGTCCACGTAGCGGCTCAGGTCGCGCTGAACGTCAGAGCAGGTGCGCATCAGAATGTCTCCGCGGCGGCCGGCGCGGACCGGCCTAACACGCGCCGCAGCCGGAGCCGGGCGCGGTGGAGCTGCGACTTCGACGTGCCTTCGGCCACGCCGAGCAGCTCGGCAATCTCGCGATGTTCGAAACCCTCGACGTCGTGGAGCACGAAGACGGCGCGCGCGCCCGGTGGCAAATCCGCGAGCGCGCGTTCGAGGTCGAGTCGATCGACGACGCCGAGGATCGGGCCCGCCTGCGAGCCGGTCGCGTCCGGCTCGTCGTGGAGCTCATCGGTCAACGCGGCACGGCGTCCCGCGCGGCTGCGCAGGTGATCGAGGCAGCAGTTGGTCGCGAGCCGGAACAGCCACGTGCCGAGCGCCGCCTCGCCGCGGTACGAGCCGAGCCGCCGGTGCGCGGCGAGGAAGATCTCCTGCAGCAGATCTTCGGCGTCCGCGCGACCGACCAGCCGGCACGCCAGCCCGAACAGCCGAGGCGCATGCGCGCGATACAGCTCCTCGAACGCCTCAGGCGCATTCGCGCGGCATCGCTCGGCCAGGGCTAGATCGGTATGCACCGCTCGCTTAGACGAGAGCGACGGCTCGCGCGTTGTCAGCCTGCTACACTCGGCGCCCATGTCCGAAGACCTGCGGCGGCGGCCGGCGACCGATCCGCTCGCCATCTATCGGTATCGCGACGGCCTCTATGCCGTCGATCTCATCACGGCGGCCATCGTCCATCTCGATTTCGTGTCGTGGCTGGCCGAGCATCCGTCCACGTTGGCCGACATCTGCGGGCATTTCGGTCTCGTCGAGCGGCCGGCCGATGTGCTCGTCACGCTTTTCGCGGCCAACGGCTGGATCGAGCGGCGTGCTGACGGCACGTGCGCGGTCACGCCCGTGGCGTGCGAGTTCCTGAGCGCGGCATCGTCGTGGTCGCTCGTGCCGTACTACGCATCGCTGGCGGATCGTCCACTCGTCGCCGACTTCCTATCCGTCCTGCGCACCGGGCGTCCCGCCGGGTGGAGCAGTCGGTCCGATGGCTTCGACTGGCACAAGGCGATGGAGCAGGAGGCATTCGCACGCGAGTTCACCGCCGCGATGGACTGTCGCGGCCGCTATCTCGCGCAGGCGGTGGCCGCGGCCGTGCCCTTCGGCGATCGCGAGCGGCTGCTCGACATCGGCGGCGGATCGGGCATCTACGCCTGCTCGATCGCCGCGCACCATCCGCATCTGTCCGCGGCCGTGTTCGATCAACCGCCCGTCGACCAACTCGCCGCGCGCC
This sequence comes from uncultured Acidobacteriota bacterium, assembly GCA_937880585.1. Classification (GTDB taxonomy): domain Bacteria; phylum Acidobacteriota; class Vicinamibacteria; order Vicinamibacterales; family SCN-69-37; genus CALFMR01. The sequence continues at coordinate 3,957 of CALFMR010000464.1, read as the reverse complement.
TCATCGCCGAGCGTGGTTTGTCCGATCGCGTCACCGTCCATGCCGGCAATTTTCTCGACGACGACTGGCCGCGGGGATATGACGTGCATCTCTTCTCGAACGTGCTGCACGACTGGGATGCGCCCGACGTCGCGATGCTGCTCGAACGTTCATTCGCGGCACTCGAGCCCGGCGGCCTCGTCGCCATTCACGACGCGTTCATCAACGCCGACAAGACCGGCCCGCTCGCGGTCGCCGAGTACTCCGCGATCCTCATGCACTCGACGCAGGGGAAGTGCTACGCGACGAGCGAATACGAGACGCTGCTCGCCGCGGCGGGGTTCGTCGAGCCGGTGTTCAGGGAGACGGTCGCGGATCGTGGCGTGATGGTCGCGAGGAAGCACGCCTGACTCACGCGAAGGCGCGAAGATCGCGAAGGACACAAGCGGGGATTGTGGAGCCCCGAGCCTTCAGGCTCGGGGAGAACCGCGCGAAGTTGCGCGTCCCCCGGGTCTGAAGACCCGGGGCTCCACGGAAGAAGCGCGTCGCGGTCGACGTGGGCCTGTCGCCTGTTTCTTACTTCCCCTTCCACCGCACGTCCTCGAACTTCACAATCCGTCCGCGCCGCACCGTGAGTCCTTCCGCAACGAGGAGCGCGATCTTCATCTGAATCCGGCCGCCATACCCGCCGATGCGTCCGCCCGCGGCGACGATGCGGTGATAGGGAAGGCCGGGTTTGGCCGCGGTGCTCATGATGCGGCCGACGGCGCGCGCGGCGCGTGGGCGGCCGGCGATCCGTGCGATGTCGCCGTAGGTCGCCGCGCGCCCGGGCGGCACGCGCGACACCGCGATCAGGACGCGGCGGACGAAGGGAGAAAGAGCGCTTCGCGGCGCCGTCATCTGTGTCTCGCGCCATAGCAGATCGCCGCAAGCAAGACGTCGTAGATCGCGCAGCCGACCGTCCACCAGCGTGGGGCGAGGTCGGGCGCGAGCCAGCCGGGGCGGTGGGCGAGGTTCACGAGCGCGTGCAGGAGGAAGCCGCCCGTGGCGAGGAGCAGCGCCTCGCGTGGCGGCCGCTGCAGTACGAGGCCGCCGATCCCGACGAAGACGACGCCGATGGCCGCGTCCGCGCCGCCGACGGGCAGCGCCGTGTGTACGACGGCCGCGCCGATCGGGATCGCGCCGATAGCGGTGAGGAGGACCGCGGCCCACTGTGCGAGCCGCAACTCGCCGACGAGCCGGTCGGGATGCGACGGGTCGGTGCGCATCACGCGCCACGCGAACGTCGCCATCGTGACGCCGGAGAGTACTGCGGCTGTCAGAAGCACGCGCGCCGTGTCGGTCACGGTGTCACTATACTTGCCCGGCCGGTCCGCGTGCGGTCGTCGGCGCGGGCTCGGCTATGATTTCGGGATGCTTCCTACGATCGAGTGGCAGCCGGACGCCGTCGTGATGGTCGATCAGCGCAAGCTGCCCGGCCAGGAGATCTACGTTCGTTGCCGAACGGCGGCCGAAGTCGCGCGCGCGATCAAGACCATGGTCATCCGCGGCGCGCCGGCGATTGGCGTGGCGGCGGCCATGGGCGTGGCGCTCGGCGTCCGCCAGAGCCGCGCGTCGGGCACGCGGCAGTTGACGGTCGAGTTCACGAAGATCTGCGACAAGCTCGCGGCGACGCGGCCCACGGCCGTGAATCTCTTCTGGGCGATCGAACGGATGAAGCGCGCGTTCGGCACAGCCGTCCAGGCCGGCGCGTCGGTCGACGACATCAAGGCGCGGCTCGAGGCCGAAGCGCGCGCCATTCACGACGAGGACGTGGAGGGCTGCCGCACGCTCGGACACGTCGGCGCCGAGGTCGTGCCCGCGGCGGCGCGCATTCTCACGCACTGCAACGCGGGTGCGCTCGCGACCGCCGGATACGGTACAGCGCTGGGCGTGATTCGTGCGGCGGCCGAAGCGGGCAAAGTCGCGACGGTCTTCGCCGACGAGACGCGGCCGTTCCTCCAGGGCGCACGTCTCACCGCATGGGAGCTCGTGCGCGATCAGATCCCGACGACCGTCATCACCGAGAGCATGGCCGGACCGCTCATGCGTTCGGGCGGCGTGGATCTCGTCGTCGTCGGCGCGGATCGCATTGCGGCGAATGGTGACGTGGCCAACAAGATCGGCACCTACACGGTCGCGACGATGGCGCACGCGCACGGGGTGCCGTTCTACGTGGCGGCGCCGCTCTCGACGATCGATCTCTCGACGCCCGACGGTGACCACATTCCCATCGAGCAGCGCCCGCCGCGCGAAGTGACGCACGTCGGCGCGACCCGCGTGGCCCCCGAGGGTGCGAGCGTCTGGAACCCGGCGTTCGACGTCACCCCGGCCGCGCTCGTGGCCGGCATCATCACCGAGAAGGGGATTGCCCGCGCGCCGTACGCCGAGAGCCTGCGCGCGCTCTTCGACTGACCGACCGGAGGACCTGTGACCATCTGCACCCGCGTCGTTGCCTGCGCGCTCGCGCTCGCCGCCTGCGCCTGCGGTGACGGCCGGAACCAGCGCGCCGCTGCGCTGCCGCCCACGCCACCGACGCCCGCTCCCACCACGCCCGCGCCGCCACCCGCACCCGGCTCGTTCGCCGACGACGTGCAGTTCCTCCGCGCGCACACGGACGTCGTCGTGCTCCAGAGTCCGGACGGCAGCGCGCGTCTCGCGATCGCGCCGGGTTATCAGGGCCGCGTCATGACGAGCACGGCGGCCGGCGAGGCGGGTACGAGCTTCGGCTTCATCGATCGGTCGGTCATCGCGCTCGACGCGCGTCAGCCGCACATGACCGTGCTCGGCGGTGAGGATCGCGTCTGGCTGGGACCGGAGGGCGGCCAGTTCGGTTTGTATTTCGCGCCCGGCGCCGCGTTCGATACGGATCATTGGCAGGTGCCCGAGCCCATCGACTGGGGCGGCTGGCCCGTCACGTCGCAGGCGGCCGACACGATCGTGTTCGCGGAGCCGATGACGGTGACCAACGCGTCGGGCACGACGTTCGATCTCCGCGTCGACCGCACGATCCACCTGCTCGCGCACGACGCGATCGTGCAGGCGCTCGGCACGGCGCCGGGCCCGACGACGCACGTCGTCGGCTTCGAGTCGGACACGCGGATCACGAACACGGGCGCGGTCGCGTGGACGAAGCACACCGGGCTCGTCTCGATCTGGATCATCGGCCAGATGCGGCCGACGCCAGAGACGACGATCGTCGTGCCGTTCAAGACGGGATCGACGCGCGACCTCGGGCCCATTCTGCACGACGCGTACTTCGGCCGACCGCCCGCGTCGCGGCTGAAGGTTGGCGACGGCGTCGTATTCTTCCGCGCCGATGGCGTCTCGCGCGGCAAGATCGGCGTGCCTCCACCGCGTGCGCGCCGCGTGCTCGGCAGCTATGACGCCAGCGGGCATGTGCTCACGATCATCACGTTCGACATGCCGCCCGCGCCGAACGGCTACGTCAACTCGATGTGGGAGCACCAGGCGGATCCGTATGCCGGTGATGTCGCCAATGCCTACAACGACGGTCCGCTCGGTCCGGGTCAGCCACCGCTCGGGCCGTTCTACGAGCTCGAGTCGTCGTCGCCGGCCGCGGCGCTCGCCTCCGGCGAGAGCATGGGACACGTGCGGCGCACGATCCATCTGCAGGGGCCGGAAGCGGAGCTCGATGCTGTCTCGCGCGCGGTTCTTGGCGTGTCGGTGACGGACATCGCGTCGGCGCTGCCGCCATCGCCCGCGGCGGCCGCGGCCGCGCAGCCGGCGCGTTAGCCATGAACGTCCTCGGCATCGAGACCTCGTGCGACGAGACCGCGGCCGCGGTCGTCATGACGACCGGGGACGCCGCCAAGCCGTGGGCGGTCCGATCGAATGTCATCGCGTCGCAAGGCGGCATTCACCGCGAGTGGGGCGGCGTCGTGCCGGAGATCGCCTCGCGCCAGCACGTGCGCGACA
>CALFMR010000463.1 GCA_937880585.1 uncultured Acidobacteriota bacterium | reverse complement strand
GGCGGGCGTCGGCTATCTGTCCGCGACTGTGATTGCCGTCGGCACCGCGGTCCTGCACAACTTCGTCTGGCACTGGACGTGGACGTGGCGCGATCGACCGCGCGGACGGCCGATGACCGCGCTGGCCGCGTTCGTCGCCGCCAACGGATCCGTCTCGCTCGTGACGAACGTCGTCGTGATGACGGGGCTGGTGTCGGGCGTCGGATTTCCGCCCATTGCCGCCAACCTATGCGCTATCGCGGCGGCGGGGCTCGTGAACTTCGGACTCGCCGACCGGTGGGTGTTCAGCTCACGGCGTGACGCGTGCGACGCGAATCTCCGATCCGCCGGTCGTGCGCTGCGTCCACGCGATCGCCACGTCCGCGCCTGACGCCGCGATCGAGGGATAGACGGCAGAGGGCGCGTCGCCCAACGGATGGATGGCGCCAAGCGCCGGGGCGGCTCCAGCGGCATGACTCGGGGTCAGCATTCGGGCGTACACGCGCGTGCCGGCTGACGTGCTCTCGTCCCATACGGCGGCGATATGCTCGCCGAGCGCCACCATCTGCGGATGCGCGGCGACGCCGGTGCCGTTGTCGATCCGTACGCGCGGCGCGAACGTCTGGCCGCCGTCGGTCGATGCACTGTAGAAGACGGCCTTCTCTTTCGACGCGTCGCCGACGAGGGTCGGCCACACGATGTGGACGACGTTGTCGGTCGTCACGGCCAGCGACGGACCGTCTTCCGGACAGCCGTCGATCTGCCAGTGATCTTCGCTGACGCGGACGGGCGCGCTGAAGGTGCGGCCGCCGTCGGTCGATCGCGCGACGGCCATGTCCCGAAGGTTGACGGGATAGATGTTGCGCCACGCGATGTACACGTCGCCGTTGGGCGCGACCGCCGTGGCCGTCTTGCAACAGAAGCAGGCCGTCGGCGCCACGGACTGTTGCGCTTCGAAAGTCTGTCCGGTCCACACGGCGTGAAACATATCCTGGCGCATCGGCATCGGCATCGACATGGCGCCGTCGTGATGATGGCTCGGCCCGGCGCTTCGTCCGTCGAGCCAGCTCACCTGCGCGTGTCCGTTCGCGTCGATCGCCAGTGACGCCCATCCGCGCGCACCGCCGGTTCCCGCCGGCTCGACCGTCCTCGCCGGTGCGAACGTACGGCCTCCGTCACTCGACGTGCCGAGTCGAACACTCGATTCGCCGTCACGGTTCGATTCCCAGATGACGACGATGCGGTCGCCGGCGAGGGCGACTCGGGGCGGTTGCTCGCCGCTCACACGCGCGTCGCCATCGATGTCGTTCACCCGCACGGGCGTGTCGAACGTGGCGCCACCATCGCGGCTGACGGCGGCGACGACGTTCGTGACCTCGCCTGAGGTCGCGGCCCAGACGGCGACGACGCGGTCGCCGTCGGCGGCTAGGGACGCGCCGGTATTGACCGCGCCGGCAACGGCCAGTCGCACGGCGCGCGACGCGGAGGTATCGATCGGCGGTGAAGCGGCGCTGCGCGAACATCCCACTGCCATTGACAGGGCCGCCAGCATCGTCGCCGCGAGCATCCAGAGTCGAGACATCTCTCGGACTATATGGCGCGGCGGCCGCCGCGAGGGTGCGCCATTCTGTCGCAGGGGGAGTAAGGGATTTTTTAATAGACTGCCTACACAATATTCTGTAGATTGACTACGCAATGCCGCCCAAGTCGCCGTCGCGTGTCGAGCTGCTCCAGGGGACGCTCGATCTGCTCATTCTTCGCGCGCTCGTCCTCGGGCCGGCGCATGGTCATGCGGTCGCCAAGCACATCCAGCGCACGTCTGAAGAGCTGCTGCAGGTCGAAACCGGGTCGCTCTATCCGGCACTGCACCGCCTCGAGGCGAAGGGCTGGGTCGACGCTTCGTGGGAGCGATCGGACAAGGGCAAGCGCGCGCGCTATTACCGACTCACGCGCGCCGGGCGGAAGCAGCTCGCGGCCGAGCAGTCGCGATGGGAAGCCTTCTCGCGTGCGATGTCGCTGCTGCTCGCGCCCGCCAAGGAGAAGCTGCCATGAGACGACTCCTCCGTCGATTCGCACGGCTGTTCTGGCGGCGCCGTGACGCCGACGCGATTCGCGAGGAACTCGCGTTTCACGTGGACGAGGACGCCGACGATCGCATCGCCACTGGCGTCGCTCCAGATGACGCGCGCCGTGCCGCACGCCGCGAACTCGGCAATGCAACCATCGTCGTGGAAGATACACGCGCGGTTTGGACGTGGCCGGCGCTCGAGCGCATGGTCGGCGACGTCCGCTACGCACTGCGGCGCGCCGTCCGCGCGCCGATCTTCTCGCTCGTCGCCATCGTCTCCCTCGCCCTCGGCATCGGCGCGAACGCGGCGGTCTTCTCCCTCTACAACGCGGTCCTCCTCCGGCCGCTGCCCGTGCCCGACGCGTCGGCGCTCGTGAATCTGGCGTCTCCCGGCGACAAGGACGGCAGCGTCTCGTGCAACCGCTCGGGAAGCTGCGACAACGTCTTCAGCTATCCGATGTTTCGCGATCTCGACAAGCGGCAGGATGTGCTCACGGGCGTGGCCGGGCACTGGATGGAGCGAGTCAACCTCGCGGCCGCGGGATCGACCGCGCCGGGTCAGATCGATCTCGTGTCGAGCAATTACTTCTCCGTCTTGCGGCTCGCGCCCGCGATCGGGCGGCTGTTTGGCCCGGACGATGACCGGGCGGCCGGCGGCGCGCCCGTGGTCGTGCTCACGCACGACTACTGGCTCAGCCACTTCAACGGCGCCTCGAACGTCGTCGGACAGACCGTCGTGGCCAACGGCATCACGCTGACGGTCGTGGGCGTCGCGGCCGAAGGCTTCACCGGCACCGCGGTGGGGGTGCCCGTCGACGCGTTCGCGCCGATCACGCTGCGTAGCCGACTCGAGCCGGAATTCAACGACTACGCGGCCCGCCGCTCGTATTGGGTGTACCTATTCGGACGGCTGAAGCCCGGCGTATCGATCGACGCCGCGCGACCGTCGCTGAACGGCTTGTACCATGCGATTCTTGCCAACGTCGACGCGCCCTTGCAGACGAAGATGGACGACGCGGCGCGCGCGCGATTCGTCAGCCGGCCGCTAGCGGTCGAGCCCGGCGCGGGCGGCCAGAGCCGGCTGCGTGAGCTCGCGCCGACGGCCATGTGGATGTTGTTCGCCGTGACGTCGGTCGTGCTTTTGATCGCGTGCGCCAACCTCGCGAACCTGCTGCTCGCGCGATCGGCCGCCCGAACGGCCGAGCTTGCCGTGCGTGCCTCGATCGGCGCGAGCCGCGGCCGGCTGGTCGGTCAACTGCTCATCGAGGCGTGCACGCTGTCGGCCGCCGGCGGCCTGGCGGGCCTGGTGCTCGGCCAGTGGCTCCTCGCCGCCTTGAGCCGCATTCTCGAGCCCATGGGCTTTCCGACCGTCGACACGTCGCTCGACTGGCGTGTGCTCACCTTCGCCGTGGGAGCCTCGCTCGCCACGGGTCTGATCTTCGGCGTCTTCCCTGCCCTTCACTCGACGCGCATCGACCTGGCCCCCGCCTTGAAGGATCAGGGCGCGCGGTCGACTGGCACACGATCGGCGGCCCGGTTCCGCGCGGCGATGATCTTCGTCCAGATGGCGCTGGCGACGGTGCTGCTCGTCTCGGCCGGCCTCTTCATCCGCAGCCTCGTGAACGTCGGCCGCGTCGACCTCGGCATCGACGTCGATCGGCTGATCACGTTCACGATCTATCCGCAGTTGAACGGCTATGCGCCCGAAGCGACGCGCGATCTGCTCGAACGAGCCGAGGGGGCGCTCGCAGTCGCACCGGGTGCCGAGCGCGCATCGGCCTCGACCGTCGCCCTCGTCGCGGACAGTTACCACGGCACGAGCGTCAACGTCGAAGGATTCGCCACAGGGCCGGACAAGGACCACGGGTCCGCATACAGCCGCGTCGGCCCCGACTTCTTCAAGACGACGGGCATCCGGCTGGTCGCAGGTCGCGACATCGCGGCCGCCGATCGTCCGGGCGCGCCGAAAGTTGCGGTCGTCAACGAGACGTTCGTTCGAAAGTTCCATCTCGGATCCAACCCGATCGGCAAGCGGATCGGCATTGGCGACAATGACGCGCCGCTCGACACCGAGATCGTCGGCGTGGCCGCCGACGCTGCTTATAACGGCGTCACCACCGACGTACCGCCCGTGTTCTACGCGCCATACCGGCAAGACGATCATCCTGGCGGCGCGACGTTCTACGTCCGGACGTCGATCGATCCAGATTCCATGTTGAAGACGATCCCCGCGGTCATGGCACGCCTCGATCCGAATCTGCCGCTCGAGCAGCTCCGCACCATGGCCGAACAAGTGCGCGTGAATGAGAACGGCAGCCGCGTCATCGCGACGCTGGCGGTCTCGTTCGCCGCGCTCGCGACGCTGCTCGCGTCGATTGGGCTCTATGGCGTGCTGGCCTACACGGTCTCGCAGCGCACGCGCGAGTTCGGCGTGCGCATGGCGCTCGGGGCCGCGCCGGGGCATGTGCGCCGGCTCGTGCTCGGCCACGTCGCCCGCCTCACCATCGTCGCGGCCGTCGTCGGCATCGGCGGCGCGCTCCTCGTCGGACGCGCGGTGGAGTCGCTGCTCTTTCGTATGAACGGCCACGACCCATGGGTGATCGCGGCTGGAGTCGGCGTGCTGCTGGCCGTGGCGCTGGCGGCAGGTGCCGCGCCGGCATGGCGGGCGTCACGGATCGATCCGATCCGTGCGCTGCGATATGAGTGAGGACGCTTCGCGCCCGCGTCAAAGTTAGAAGTGCGAAGCCAGAAGCCAGAAGTGAGGAGGCGCCTTCGGCGCAACTCCTTCAAAGAAAGTGCGCCCGCTGGCCCACTTCTGGCTTCTGGCTTCTAACTTTCGTTACCGCTGCAGCACAGCCTGGTAAGGCGTGACCTGGCCGGCGACGACGTTCGCGTCGAATGCCATCGTGCGGAAGCCGTTCGCGCGAATTTCGATGCGGTGCTGGCCGGGTGCGAGGCCCAGCGGTTGCGCGCTCGGGCCGAACTCATCGGCCGTGCCGACGTAAACGCCATCCACGAAGACCGCCGCGTTCACGGGCGTGATCGTGAAGCTCAACCCGCCAGGCTGTTCGGCCGTGGCCGGCGATGCGTCGTACGTGGGCGCCGAGTCGTACGGCACGCTGCTGTCGTAACCCGGGTCCACCGGATACGGGCTGGCGGCGGCGTACGGCGAACCGTAGACGTACGGCACGTCATAGAACGGATAGGCGATCGGATAGCCCACCCACAGGCCCACGTTCAGCGAGAAGCGCGGCCGGAACGTGTAGTACGGCCGATAGAAGCGCGGGCCGCCGACGATGACCACCCGGCGATCGACGACGCGGGGGGCGTAGCGGGCGCGGCCGCGAACGACATACGTTCTCGGCGCCACGGAACGTCGAACGACGGAGTACGAGCGCGGCGCGACTGGCCGAGGCGCCACCGACCGGCGCGGAACCGCCGTGCCTTGCCGGGCCGCCGGACGCGCGTTGCCCTGTTCGTGGCCGCTGTCATGCGAGCGGCGCGATTGAGCCTGAGCCGGTGCGGCGGCCAGTGCGAGCGCCGCGGTGAGAGCCAACGACGTGACGAAGGTTGTGTGACGCATGGTGATCTCCATGATGGCAACTTTCTTGCCAAACTTCACGGTCTCGGATAGGCCAATCATGACGCGTCTTTTCGAGCGCTCACGCCAGGCGTCCCCCGATGAGGACGCTGCGCCCGAGTACCGTACGCACGCGCGCCGCCGCGTGTCTGTCGAGAGATCTCACAACGCAACGTCGAAGGGCGCGCCCGTCCTGGCGCGAATCATCTCGAGCGTCACGCCATCGGTCACCTCCCGTAGCACGAGCCCTCCGCCAGGCTTGACGTCGAACACGCCCAATTCGGTGATGATGCGATTGACGACGGCCTTGCCCGTGAGCGGCAGCGTGCAGGCCTCGAGAATCTTGGGCCGGCCAGCCTTCGCGCAGTGCTCCATGAGGACGACCACCCGGCCCACGCCGGCGACGAGATCCATGGCCCCGCCCGGCCCTTTGACCATCTTGCCCGGGATCATCCAGTTGGCGAGGTCGCCCGTTGCCGCAACCTCCAGCGCTCCGAGGATCGCCAGGTCGATGTGCCCGCCGCGAATCATGGCGAATGAATCGGCACTCGACACGAAGGCCGCACCGGGCCGCGCGGTCACCGTTTGCTTGCCGGCGTTGATGAGGTCGGGATCGACCTCGTCGGGTGCGGGAAACGGCCCGACGCCGAGCAGTCCGTTCTCCGACTGCAGCGTCACATGGACGTTCGGCGGAATGAAGTTCGCCACGAGCGTCGGGATGCCGATGCCGAGATTCACGTACGCGCCGTCGTGGATCTCGCGCGCCGCGCGCCGTGCGAGGCGTTCACGCAGGCCGTCCACCGACGCGTCGGCCGCCGGCTGACGCACGGTCCGAAACTCGATCCGCTTCTCGTACGCCGTGCCGCAGACGAGACGATCGACATAGATGCCCGGCGTGTGAATCGTATCGGGATCCAGCGCGCCAGCCGGGACGATCGCCTCGACCTCGGCGACGCACAGTCGACCGCAGGCCGCCACGAGCGGGTTGAAGTTCCGTGCGGTCTTCCGATAGACGAGATTGCCGAGCGGATCGGCCTTCCAGGCTTTGACGATCGAGACGTCGGCGCGAATCGCGCGCTCCAGCACGTACTCGACGTCGTCGAAGATGTGCGTTTCACGCCCAGCGGCGAGCGGCGTGCCGGCCGCCGTTCGTGTGTAGAAGCCGGGGATCCCTGCCCCACCCGCCCGCAGGCGCTCGGCCAGCGTCCCTTGGGGCACGAGGTCGAGCTCGACGGCGCCGTCGATCACCTGTCGCTCGAGCTCCTTGTTCTCCCCCACGTACGACGCGACGACGCGCCGTACCTGCCGCCGTGCGAGCAGCACGCCCATGCCGAAGTCGTCGACGCCCGCGTTGTTGCCGATGATCGTGAGATCGCGTACGCCGCTGTCGCGAACGGCGGCGATGAGATGTTCGGGAATGCCGCACAGGCCGAAGCCGCCAGCCGCGAGCGTCATGCCGTCGAACAACTGGCCACGCAGCGCGGCCGCAGCGTCGGCGTACGTCTTGTCCATGCGTCGTGTCCTTTCGCGCCTACAGCCGTTCCACGCACATCGCGAGTCCCTCACCGCCGCCGATACAGATGGCGGCCACGCCTCGCCGCAGGCGCCGTTCGACGAGCGAGGCGAGGAGCGTGACGACGATGCGCGCGCCCGAGCAACCGATCGGATGGCCCAGCGCGATCGCGCCGCCGCGGACATTGACCATGTCGTGCGCAAGATCGAGCTCGCGCATGAACGCGAGCGGCACGACGGCAAAGGCTTCGTTGATTTCCCAGAGATCGACGTCGGTCGTCGACCAACCGGCGGCGTCGAGCGCGTTGCGCGCGGCTTGCACCGGCGCGGTGGTGAACCAACGCGGGTCGTGTGCGTGGCTGCCGAACGACACGACACGCGCGACAGGCGTCAGCCTCCGCGCCTCGGCCGTTTCGCGGGTCGTGAGCACGACCGCTGCAGCCCCGTCGTTCAACGTGGACGCCGTCGCAGCCGTGATGGTGCCGTTCAGATCAAAGGCGGGTCGCAGCGTGGGGATCTTCTCGTAGTTGACGCGTCCCGGGCCTTCGTCGCGGTCGACGACGGTGGCGCCCTTGCGTCCGACGATTTCGACGGGGACGATCTCCGCCGCGAACCGCCCCTCCTGCTGCGTGGCATTGGCGCGCTGGAACGACGCGATCGCGTAGGCTTCCTGCTCCGCGCGCGAAAAGCCGTAGCGCGACGCGCACTGCTCCGCGCACTGGCCCATGTGTTGATCGTTGTAGGGATCCCACAGGCCGTCGAAGATGAGCGAGTCGATGACCTGTTGGTGGCCGAGCCGATAGCCCTCGCGCGCCTTCGGCAGGAGATAGGGCGCGGCTGACATGTTTTCCATGCCGCCGGCGGCGACCATCGACGCGGCGCCAGCTGCGAGCGCGTGCGCGCCGAAGATGATCGCCTGCAGACCAGAGCCGCAGACCTTGTGTACGGTCACGGTGCGCACGCCGGGCGGAAGTCCGGCGTGGATGGCCGCTTGCCGCGCCGGCGCCTGGCCGACGCCGGCCTGCAGCACGTGGCCCATCAACACATCCGAGACGTCAGCCGGATCGACTCCGGCTCGCGCGACGGCGCCCGCAATCGCCGCAGCGCCAAGTCGCGGCGCGGGCACGGCGGCGAGCGCGCCTTGGAACGCGCCGAGCGGCGTCCGCGCGGCGCTCACGATGACGACGTCCCGCAACGGCGTCACGATCACTTCACCGACATGCGACACGCCGACGCGGCGATCGCCTGATCCTGCGGCGAGCTGTCCACGGCGTGCGGCAGGGCATGACTCGCCTCGGCCTCCGCAACGATCCGGTTCGCATCATCCGGCAGCAGAAACCGATCGCGTTGCGCCTGCGTTGCGGCAGCACGAACGAGGCAGACGTAACCTTCCAGCGTGCCGTAGCGCTCTTCGACCGACGGGCGCGGGTCGTGCGTCCGTTCACGATCGGCGCGCGTCTTCGCAAACGGCACGTAGCCGCCCGCGAACGTGCAGCCCTGTCCCGCGAAGAAACCAGACGCCGTCACGTTCCACCCGAGATACGTCCCGAGCGGCGCCTGGTGCAGGACCGACGGCACACCGGCCGTCTCGTTGCCGTCAGCATTCACGCGCGACACGTACGTGGGAATGACCTGACGGATCCGCGGTGGCTCGATCGTGATGACACCGGAGAGATCGTTCGCGATGAACTCGGGACCGAAGTCGTAGTCGAGCACGGGATTGACTGGCGAGCCGACGAACGTCACGCCTGGAATGTCGGGAAAGCCGATGGCGTCTTTCGTGGCCGGCACAAGATCGCCGCGGTCGAGGCGCGGATAGCGGCTGTCGGGCGGCGGCGTGCCGTCGACGACCCACGCGATGAGATCGCGCGTCAGCGCGCGCGTCGTGTCCGCCTCGGGGTTCGGATTGGGAGGCAGCGCGCACCCGCCGACTCCGGTGCGTGACGCGTCAATCTGAAACCCACCTCGGCCGCCGCCGTGCGTCGTCCCTGGGTAGTAGTAGCGCCGCACGTTGTCGGGCAGCGGGATGTCGTGCGCCGCATCGGTGCCGATGAGCCCAGGCGACATCCGCAGGCGCCAGAACTCCGTGGCGCCGAACGCCTCGATGACCTTGGGACAGGTGTTCGTCGCATGGCAGCGATCGAGCAGGCTGGCTGCCGGCCGCCCGCGCGCCGTGTCGTCGTAGGTGCCCCACCAGACGACGGGCTCGCTGCCGGGCTCATAAAGGGTCGCCGCGCCACCGGGCAGCGCGAAGCGAAAGTTGATGGGCGTCTGCCGCGCCGCGATGCGGGGGAACGCGCCGTCCCAGACGATGCGCCCGGCGACGTCCTGGTCGAAACCGAGATGGATGAAGGTCTTGATGAAGTTGCCGGATTGCGAATCGCCGATGCTGATCGTGTGTTTCACGAGGCCGGCAACAGGATTCGGCGTCCCCGCGGCGTCGGCGGCCGCGTAGCGGAAGAACGACACGATGTCGCGCGTCGCCGCCAGACCGATGCCGAGCACGAGCGGATCCTTCGCGGTGTAGACGAGTTGGTACAGCCGGGACGCGTCGAACCCATCCCGCACGCAGAGCCGCGTCGGATCGGGCGTACCGGGAAACGCCACGGTTCGGCAATCGGCAAACGCCCAGGCCGCGCGCGGAATCACGCGGGTGCCGGTGTGGACGCCCGTCGGGCTCTCGGAGGCATAGCTCGTGAGCGTCGCGGACGGGTCGTCGAGAGACGCCGGCGGGTAGGGCTCGGGACTGGAGCCGATCGAGCTCAAACGAATGGGCGTCGTGTGCGAGCCAGCCGGCAGATCGACGAAACGCGCGATGACTGGACCGGTGATCGACGAGCCGTCTGGCTGACGCGCGATCGGCGCGCGGATCGTCTGATTGACCGCCGTCGGCACGACGTCGCCCTGCCAGCCGCTCACGAGCGAGATGTCGCCCTCGGCGTCGGGTTCCGGCGCGCCGTTCCCACGATTGACGACGCGATAGATGAGCACGCCCGACGCTCGGGCGCGATCGACGGGCACGGCCAGGGCAAACGTCGCGACGTACTCGACGCGGCCTCGACTGTTTCGTGGAGCCAGTGCCAGGTCCTGGATGATGCGGTTATGCGGGTCAGCCGGGTCGACCTCGCCGTGCACGCGACCGCGCAGGATCTCGTACGGGACGGCGCTCGCGGTCGACTGGCGCGCGGGCGCCGGCTCGCGCGTGAGGATCTCGAGGCGCGTCACCTGGGCCTGCGCTGGCGGAACGCAGGCGAGCGCCCCGGTCAGCGCCGACGCGAATGCGAGCGCCCGCACGCGACGGTTACATCTCGTCATCGGAAATCTCCATGTCAAGTAGAGCCGAGCTCAGCGACTTGCCGTGCGCGTCGAGTGCGAGTGTTCGCGTGACGCCACCGCCATCGACACCGGACAACACGAAGTTCAGTGCGCCAATCGCCGGCAGCTCGTACCGAACGACGCCGCCGCCGACGATGGCCGCGAATCGTGCTTTCACCCGATCGGCCGTGACGTGGCGGACCAGCCGCAGATAGTCATGTGCGTCGTACGCAATGAGCGAGATGTTGATCGTCGTGCCCTTGTCGCCGCTGCGGGCGTGGCTGATGCGGCGCAGTGTCATGTCAGATCACCTCGTAACGGACGGCACACGCGACGAGCGCTCGTGGCACGAAGGTCGTGGCCATCGACAGCACTTCGCGGATCGACGCGGTCGCGCCGCCACCGCCCGCCGGTCCGTTCGTGTACAGGGCCTCGACCTCTCGACCGACGCGCGCGGCGGTTTCAACTGACGGCGTCCGCGCGGCGACACGGATGCGCACCTCCCGCGGCTCGGCTCGATCCGAGAGGGCTCCGTCGCTTCGCGCAGCGAACAGCGCGTTGACGCCGATGAGGTCGCAGTGGATGTCGGCCGCCGCGATGCCGGCGGCCCGCAGGCGGTCACGAACGATGCGCGCGGCCAGTTCGCCGCGCGCCAGGGCTCCCGGACCGGCATATGAGATCTGCCCTTCGCCGACGTGGCCGTCGCGATAGCCGAGCGCGACCTTCAACTGGTCCGGTCGCGTCCGCCCGGACGCGCCGTCGAGCGACACGCGGTCATCGCCGGCGTCCACGATGCGCACCCGACTGAAGTCCGCAACGACATCGGGCGTGAGATAGGCGGACGGATCGTGAATCTCGTAGAGGAGCTGCTCCTTGCAGGTCGCGGGCGTCACGCGTCCGCCCGATCCCTTCACCTTCGTCACCGTGATGGGCCCGTGCTCGGGCACCTCGGCGATCGGAAACCCTAGACGCTCGAGCCCGTCGACGTCCTTGCAGCCAGGATCGGCGAAGTAGCCGCCCGTGACTTGACCGGCGCACTCGAGCAAATGGCCGACGAGCGTCGCGCGTCCGAGCGCCAGCCAGTCGTCGATCGCCCAGCCGAACGTATGAACCAGCGGCGCGACGAAGAGCGAGGGATCGGCTGCGCGGCCGGTGATGACGACGTTCGCACCCTGAGCAAGCGCGGAGACAATCGGCTCGGCGCCAATGTAGGCATTGGCCGAGACGAGCCGATCGCCGAGCGCCTCGACGGGTTCGCCGGTCTCGGCGACGAGCAGCCGATTCGCCGCGACGACGCCGGTGACGTCGTCACCGGTCACCGCCGCGATGCGCAGGCCCGCGATGCCGAGATCGCGCGCGATGTCCGCCACGACGTCGGCCGCCGCCAACGGGTTGGCCGCGCCCATGTTGGTGACGATCGAAATGCCGCGCGCGGCGCACACAGGCAGGACGGCCGTCAGGCGCTCGCGGAGCCACGGGTCGTAGCCGGCGTGCGGGTCGCGAACCTTGGCCAGGTGTGCGAGGGCGATCGTCCGCTCGGCGAGGCACTCGAAGATCAAGTAGTCGAGCTCGCCGTCCGTCGCCAGCTCGACAGCCGGCTCGATCCGATCGCCGGAAAATCCCGCACCGCATCCAATCCGAATGGTCTTCACCAGGGAAACACTCCGAAAATGACTGCCGCCACCGTCATCACGACCGACGCCAGCAACAGCCAGGGC
>CALFMR010000462.1 GCA_937880585.1 uncultured Acidobacteriota bacterium | reverse complement strand
GGTGATGCCCGGCGACAACACGACGATCACGGGCGAGCTTCTGACGCCGGTCGCGCTCGAGAAGGGCGCGCGGTTCGCCATCCGCGAGGGCGGACGAACGGTCGGCGCCGGCACGATCACCGAGATCATCGAGTAGCCGGACGAGGTTCTGACGATGCGCGAGATCATCACGCTGGCGTGCGGCGAGTGCAAACGCCGCAACTACAGCACGACGAAGAACCGCCGGAAGAGCTCCGAGCGGCTCGAACTGAACAAGTTCTGCCGCTACTGCCGGAAGCACACGGCGCACAAGGAGAGCAAGTAAGAAGGTCGAAGTTCGAAGCCAGAAGTTCGGACGCGTCCTTCTGGCTTCTGGCTTCCCACTTCTGACTTGAGGGTGTTCAGGCGTAGGCCAGTAGCTCAATTGGCAGAGCATCGGTCTCCAAAACCGAGGGCTGGGGGTTCGATTCCCTCCTGGCCTGCCAGCTTTCGAGGCAAGGCGGGGGTGTGGTGGCAAAGGTCGCGATGTTGGACAACCTGAAGGAATCGCCGGAGCACGTGAGCGGCTGGTTTAGCAAGGGGCGCCGTTTTCTGACCGACGTGCGCGCCGAGCTGACGCGCGTGACCTGGCCCAACCGCCGTGAGGTCTGGGCGACGACCGTCGTCGTCATCCTCGTGTCGGCGTTCTTCGGCCTTTACCTCTACGTGGTGGATCTCGGGTTGTCGGCGATCGTCACGTGGATTTTCAATCGGGTCGGCGCCTGACATGGCGGTTGCCGAAGACACCATGACCGACGACACGACGAAGCACTGGTACATCATTCACACCTACTCGGGCTTCGAGAACAAGGTGAAGGAATCGCTCGAGCAGCGCGTGCACGCCTACGGGCTGCAGGACGAGATCGGCGAAGTGCTGATCCCGACCGAGGACATCGTCGAGAAACGCGGCGGCCGCGAGGTCAAGAGCTCGCGCCGCTTCTTTCCCGGCTACATCCTCGTCGAGATGCACATGTCCGACAACGCGTGGCATGTGGTCAAGAACACGCCGAAGGTCACCGGCTTCGTCGGCGCCGGACCGAAGCCGTCGCCGCTGTCACGTGAGGAGGTCGATCAGATCCTCCACCAGGTGACGGTCGCGGCCGAGAAGCCGAAGCCGAAGTACACCTTCGAGCGCGGCGATCAGGTGCGGATCAACGAAGGCCCGTTCGCGAGCTTCAACGGCATCGTCGACGACGTGAACAGCGACCGGAATACGTTGAAGGTGATGGTCACGATTTTCGGGCGCGCGACGCCCGTCGAGCTGGACTTCCTACAGGTCGAGAAGCTCTAGCTCAGTCATTCAACAATGGCGAAAAAAATTCAGGCACAAGTGAAGCTCCAGATTGCGGCGGGCAAAGCGACGCCCGCGCCGCCGGTCGGCACCGCGCTCGGTCCGCACGGCGTGAACATCATGGACTTCTGCAAGAACTTCAACGCGAAGACCGCCAAGGACGACGGGCTCATCATCCCGGCGGTCGTGACGATCTACTCGGATCGGTCGTACTCGTTCGTCACCAAGACCCCGCCGGCCGCGGTGCTGCTCAAGCGCGCCGCCAACATCGCCAAGGGATCCGGCGTGCCCAACAAGACGAAGGTCGGCACCGTCACGGCACAGCAGGTCGACGAGATCGCGCGGCTCAAGCTGCCCGACCTGAACTGCGAGACGGTCGACGCCGCCGTGCGATCGGTCCGCGGCACGGCCCGGTCGATGGGGTTGGACGTGCTCGACTGACGCATGACAAGTCAGGAGTTCGAAGCCAGAAGCCAGCAGTCTCGAACGCCCGGCAGAAGTCCGAGGGTTGCCGCTTCCGAAGTCTGGCGTTGAACGGTTCGAAACGTCTGGCTTCTGGGTTCTGAGTTCTAACTTGTGCCGTGAGGCACGAAAGTGGGAGGCGCCTCGGCGCCGTCTGAACCACGAAAGGACGAGCAATGCGATCGCGCGGCAGGAAATATCAGGCGGCCAGGGACCAGGTGCCCACTCGGCCGCACACCATCGAAGAGGCCGTGCCCCTCTTACAGAAGGTGAAGTACACGAAATTCGACGAGACGGTTGAGCTCGCGGTGCGGCTCGGGGTCGACCCGAAGCACTCCGACCAGATGGTGCGCGGCACGGTCGTGCTGCCACACGGGCTCGGCAAGTCGAAGCGGGTGCTCGTCATCGCGGGCGCCGAGAAGCAGCGCGAGGCGACCGAGGCCGGCGCCGATGAAGTGGCCGGCGAGGAAGTCGTCGAGCGCATTCTCGGCGGCTGGACGAACTTCGAAGCCGTCGTCGCGACGCCCGACATGATGCGCGCGGTCGGTCGGCTCGGCAAGGTGCTCGGTCCGCGCGGGCTGATGCCGAACCCCAAGACGGGCACGGTCACGGCCGACGTGACGAAGGCCGTGCAGGAGATCAAGGCGGGCAAGGTCGAGTTCCGCGTCGACAAGGCGGGCGTCGTCCACGCGCCGATCGGCAAGATTTCGTTCGACGCGGATCGGCTCGTCGCCAACGCGCACGCGCTCATGGACACGATCGTCAAGGCGAAGCCGTCGGCCGCGAAGGGCAAGTACCTGCGCAGCGTGACGCTCTCGTCGACGATGGGCCCGGGCGTGGTCATCGAGACGTCGCACGTCGACGAGCTCGTCAAGTCGTAAGGGAGCGGAGCGTTCAATGGCAGTCAGCAGAGCCGACAAAGAGACCGAACTGGGAACGCTCACCGCGGCGTTTCGCACGGCCGAGACGGCCGTGCTCGTCGACTATCGCGGCATCACGGTGCCGCAGGTAACCGAGCTCCGGCGGCAGATTCGCGCGGCCGGCGGCAGCTACCGGGTCGTCAAGAACACGCTCGCGCGGCGTGCCGTGGCGGGGACGCCGCTCGAGGCCGTCGCGGCCGAGTTCAAGGGCACGACGGCGGTCGTCTACACCGAGCGCGATCCGGTTGCGCTCGCCAAGGCGCTCACGACGTTCGCCAAGGCGACGCCGACGATCAGCGTGAAGGCAGCCGTCGTACAGGGCCGCGGTGTGGCGCCGGCGATGGTCGATGAACTGGCCAACCTGCCGGGTCGCGCGGAACTCGCCGCGCGGCTGCTTTACGTATTGCAGGCGCCGATGCAGCAGCTCGTCACCGTGCTGTCGGCCGTGCCGCGCAGCCTGGTGAACGTGCTGGCCGCGGCCGAGCGCGAGAGGGCCGGCGGCGACAAGTAGCGGGATGGGCCGGACCCGGCCGTCGCCTGCGGGCGGCGGCGTGTCGGTCCGGCGTAGAGATTCGTAACGGAATTGGATTCGTCTTCGAGGAGCAATGGACATGGCCGAAGTGACGCAGCAGCAGGTGGTCGACTACATCAAGGGAATTTCCGTGCTCGAGCTGTCCGAGCTGGTCAAGACGCTCGAGAACGAGCTGGGCGTCTCGGCGGCTGCGGCCGTGCCGATGGCCATGCCGATGGCCGCCGGCGGCGGCGCGGCGGCGCCGGCCGAGGAGAAGACCGAGTTCACGGTCGTCCTGACCGACATCGGTGGCAACAAGATCAACACGATCAAGGTCGTGCGCGAGGTGACGAGCCTCGGGCTGAAGGAAGCCAAGGACCTGGTCGAGTCCGCGCCCAAGCCCGTGAAGGAAGGCGTGACGAAGGACGAGGCCGCGGCCATCAAGAAGAAGTTCGAAGAGGCCGGGGCCAAGGTCGAGATCAAGTAGCGCGTCGGGGGACCGGGCCCCGGGCGGCCGCCTCTGGCGGCGCTGGGGATGTCGTGCAGACCGCCGCCGGCCAGGCGGCGGTCTGAGTCATTTGGCTGGCTTGGCCTGGCGGTTGACGCTGCCGGCCGTCGAAGGAAGGTTCACTGAATGTACAGCCTGCCCAAGAACGTCTACCGCGAACGCATTGATTTCTCGAAGATCAAGACGACCGTTCCGATCCCGAACCTGATCGAGATCCAGAAGAAGTCGTACGAGCGGTTCCTGCAGATGAACCGCCTGCCGGCCGAGCGCGAGGACGTGGGCCTCCAGTCGGTCTTCAAGTCGGTGTTTCCGATCAGCGACTTCCGCGAGAACTCGTCGCTCGAGTTCATCGAGTATTCGATCGGCAACTGGGAGTGCAAGTGCGGCCGGCTGACCGGTCTCGAGCACCTGCGCAAGGCCTGCGAGGGCTGCGGCACCGTGCTCGTCGCCGATCCGTACGGCGAGGGCGCGGTGATCTGCCCGACGTGCGGCCGCGCCAACGAGGCGCGCGGCGACGTCTGCGATCTCTGCGGCACGACGGTCGCCATGAAGCTGAAGTACGACGTCGAGGAGTGCCAGGAACGCGGCATGACCTTCGCCGTACCGCTGAAGGTGACGATCCGGCTCGTGGTCTGGAACAAGGACCTCGAGACCGGGGTGAAGACGATCCGCGACATCAAGGAGCAGGAAGTCTACTTCGGTGACATCCCGCTCATGGGCGATCACGGGACGTTCATCATCAACGGCACCGAGCGGGTCATCGTCAGCCAGTTGCACCGGTCGCCGGGCGCGTTCTTCCACACCGAAGACAAGACGCTGTACGTCGCGCAGATCATCCCGTACCGCGGCTCGTGGGTCGAGTTCGAGTACGACGCGAAGAACCTGCTGTACGTGCGCATCGATCGCAAGCGCAAATTCCTCGCGACCGTGTTCCTGCGCGCGCTCGGGCTGCGGAGCGCGTCCGAGATCCTGCGGACGTTCTACACGGTCGACGAGCTGCGGCTCGACGCGTCGAAGGTGCAGTGGAAGGTGTCCGACTCGATCATCGGGCGCCGGTCGGCCGCCGAGCGGCCGATCCCCGGATCCGATCTGGCGCTGCACGCCGGCAAGAAGATCCGCAAGGACCAGGTCGAGGCGCTCAAGAAGGCGGGCGTCGAGTCGGTCGAGCTCGTCGACGCCGAGCGCGAGGGCGCGTGGGCGGCGAGTGACGTCGTCGATCCGTCGACGGGCGAGGTGATCCTCGAGGCGAACGAGGAACTGTCCAAGCGTGTCATCGCGATGGCGCAGGAAAAGGGCGTCGAGTCGATCGACGTCTTCTTCCCCGAGAAGGACGAGGTCGGTCCGGTCCTCTCGCAGACCCTCAAGAAGGATCCGATCCAGAAGCACGAAGAGGCGCTCATCGAGATCTACCGGCGCCTGCGGCCGGGCGATCCGCCGACGCTCGACAGCTCGCGCAACCTCTTCGAGAACATGTTCTTCAACGCGCAGAAGTACGACTTCTCGCGCGTCGGCCGGTTGAAGCTGAACACGAAGCTCAAGCTCACGACGCCGCTCGACGAGAAGGTGCTGCACCCAGCCGACTTCTACGAGGTCATCAAGTACCTCCTGAAGCTCCGGAAGAACCCGACCTTTGCCGACGACATCGACCACCTCGGCAACCGCCGCGTGCGGTCGGTGGGCGAGCTCCTCGAGAACCAGTTCCGCATCGGGCTGGTCCGGATGGAGCGCGCCATCAAGGAGAAGATGTCGGTCTACCAGGAGATGGCGACCGCGATGCCGCACGACCTGATCAACGCGAAGCCGGTCATGGCGGCCATTCGCGAGTTCTTCGGGTCGTCGCAGCTCTCGCAGTTCATGGACCAGACGAATCCGCTCTCCGAGGTCACGCACAAGCGGCGTCTCTCGGCGCTCGGGCCTGGCGGTCTGACGCGCGAGCG
>CALFMR010000461.1 GCA_937880585.1 uncultured Acidobacteriota bacterium | reverse complement strand
TGACCGAGATTGTCGAAACCATAACGGGCGCGTCGACCGAGGCGCTGCGGGCTGTGAGGGACCAGGCGTCGGCCGACCTCGTCGAGCTGCGCCTCGACGGTGTGGCCAGCGTCGACGTCGCGGGCGCGCTCGAGGGCCGCCGTACGCCGGTCATCGTGACGTGCCGCCCGACCTGGGAGGGCGGGCGGTTCGACGGCAGCGAGGATGAGCGCTTTCGCATCCTCAACGACGCCATCCGCCACGGCGCCGAGTACGTGGACGTGGAGTGGAAGGCCGATCGAAAGGGCCTCGTCCCCCTCGGGCGGACCGCCCTCGTCCTCTCCACGCATGACTTCGACGGCCTGCCCGCGGATCTCGACGATCGCATCCGCGCCATGCGCCGCGAGCCGGCCGCCATCGTCAAAGTCGCCGTCATGCCGGCGCGGCTCGCCGACTGCCTGACGCTGCGCCGCGCAATGCAGGCGCCGCCGGGACGACAGATTGCAATTGCCATGGGACCGCGTGGCCAGATTACGCGCCTGTGCCCGTGGCTGTTCGAATCGGCCTGGACCTACGGCGGCACCGCGGCGCCCGGACAGGTCGCGGCGCGCGATCTTGCCGACCTCTATCGTGTCCGCACCGGCACGACGAAGACGACGGTCTACGGCATTACCGGCAATCCGCTGGGACACTCGGCCTCGCCCGCGATGCACAATCCGGGTTTGGCGGCCGCCGGTCTCGACGCGATCTACGTGCCCTTCGAGACCGACGATGCGGATGATTTTCTGACGGTGGCGGAAGCGCTGGGTGTCGCGGGCGCGAGCGTCACGGCGCCGCACAAGCCGGCCATCTTCAAGCGTACCGCCACGACTGACGCCCTGTCGCGTCGCGTCGGCGCCTTGAACACGCTTCGACGGACGTCGTCGGGGTGGGAAGGCCGCAACTTCGACGCGGCTGGTTTCCTGGCGCCGCTCGATCGGCGCGGCGTTGCGCTTTCCGGCATTCGCGCCGTGGTTCTGGGCGCGGGCGGTGCGGCCCGGACCACGGCGTGGGCACTACACGATCGCGGCGCGCGCGTCGAGCTGACGGCGCGACGCGCGGAACGCGCCGCGGCGCTCGCAACGGAGCTTGGCGTGGAGACGACGGCGTGGCCGCCGGCGCCTGGATGGGATCTGCTCGTCAACACGACGCCGGTTGGGACGTGGCCGGAGGTTGACGCATCGCCGATCGAGGCCGGTCGCGTGCGAGGGCGCCTCATCTACGACCTCATCTACAACCCGCGCGAGACGCGACTCCTGCGCGAGGCCCGGGCGGCGGGCTCGGAGACGATCGACGGGCTCGAAATGCTCGTCAGCCAGGCGTGTCTCCAGTTCGAGTGGTGGACGGGGATCCCGGCTCCGCACGACGCGTTCATGGACGCGGCCGATTCATTCGTCCGTCATCGCCAGCGGCAGACATCATGAAGCAGACTACTTTCGAAGAATTCGTCGACCTCTCCAGCCGGGGCACGTTCGTCCCGGTGTATCGCGAGATCATGGCCGACCTCCTGACGCCGGTCTCGGCGTTCCTCAAGATCGCGGAGCACTCGGACTATGCGTTCCTGTTCGAGAGCGTCGAGGGCGGCGAGCAGGTCGCGCGGTACTCGTTCCTCGGCAAGGATCCGTTCCTCGTGCTGCGCGGCCGCGATGGCCGGACGTCAGTCGAGCAGCGCGGCGAGCGTGCCGAACACGACGAGTCGTACCTCGACGTGCTGCGCCGGCTGATGGGCGAGATGCAGGCGCCGTTCGTACCGGACCTGCCACGGTTCACGGGCGGCGCGGTCGGCTACTTCGACTACGACGCCGCCGAGTGGTTCGAGCCGAGCGTGCATCTCGAGAAGCCACCGGCCGATCGCGATCAAGCCGCATGCATGATGTTCGACACGATTCTCGCCTTCGATCACGTCAAGCACCGGATCCTGGCGATCGCGAACGCGCGGCTGCGTCCCGGCGCCGACCTGCGCACGCTCTACGAGTTTTCCTGCGCGAAGATCGATTTCCTCGAGCGTGAGCTCGAACGCAGCCTGTCCCGGCCCCTGCGCCGACCGCCGGCGGGCGTGTCGCTCTCGGCCAATCACACGCGTGAAGAGTACGAGGCGGCCGTTCGACGCATCCAGGAAGACATCGCGGCGGGCGAGATCTACCAGGCCGTCCTCTCACAGCGATTCGAGACCGAGACACAGGCGGCGCCGTTCGACATCTATCGCGCGCTTCGCTACGTCAACCCGTCGCCGTACATGTTCTTCATCCGCTTCGGCGCCGACACGATCATCGGCGCGTCGCCCGAGATGCTCGTGCGCGTCGAGGGGAGCCACGTGCAGATGCACCCGATCGCCGGCACGCGCCGGCGCGGGACGTCAGCCGAAGAAGACGCGGCGCTGGCCACCGAGCTCCACGCCGACGAAAAGGAGCGGGCCGAGCATGTGATGCTCGTCGATCTCGGACGGAACGACGTCGGCCGCGTGGCGTCGGTCGGCAGCGTGCGCGTGAGCCAGTACATGGAAGTCGAGCGCTACTCGCACGTGATGCACATGGTCTCGCGCGTCGAAGGCGAGCTGGCGCCCGGTCGCGATCGGCTCGACGCGCTGACGGCGACATTTCCTGCCGGGACGCTGACGGGCGCGCCGAAGATCCGCGCCATGCAGATCGTGGGCGCGCTCGAGCCCACGCGGCGTGGACTCTACGGTGGCGCGGTCGGCTATCTCGACTGCGCGGGCAATCTCGACTTCTGCATCGCCATCCGGACCATCACGATGCGCGGCAACCGCGCCACGCTCCAAGCCGGCGCCGGCATCGTCGCCGACTCGCGCCCGTCGGCCGAGTACGAGGAGACGCGCGACAAGGCGCGCGCGCTCGTGCAGGCGCTCGAGATGGCCGACCAGGGCTTCTAGCGACAAGGACATCGCCGTGCTGCTGCTCATCGACAACTACGACTCGTTCACCTACAACCTCGCGCACCGGCTCGGCGAGCTCGGCGCGGAGGTGACCGTCGTCCGCAACGACGCAATCACGATCGAGGGCATCGAGCAACTCGCGCCCGAGCGGATCGTCATTTCCCCAGGACCCGGCCGGCCCGAAAGCGCGGGCGTGACGGTCGACGCACTGCGCCAGTTCGCGGGACGTCTGCCGATCCTCGGCGTATGCCTGGGGCACCAGGCGCTGGCCGTGGCATTCGGTGGGCGCGTGGATCGCGCGCCTGCGCCGATGCACGGGAAGGTGTCGGTCGTCGCACACGACCGGTCGACGCTGTTTGCCGGCATCGACGACACCTTCGACGCGGGCCGGTATCATTCGCTCGTGATTCCTCGCGACGCCGTGCCGGCTGGCTTTCGCGTCACCGCGTGGGTGGCGCCCGACGGCCCGATCATGGGCGTGCAGCACGAGACGCAGCCGACCTTCGGCGTCCAGTTCCATCCCGAGTCGGTGCTGACGACGGTCGGGCATCAGTTGCTGCGGAACTTCCTCGAGGTGCGGTGAGCCATGTTCGCGGACCTGCTCGAGCAGTTGCGGCGCCACGAAGACCTGACGAGCGAGCAGGCGGCCGACGCCATGGGCGTCATCATGGACGGGCAGGCGCAGCCCGCGCACATCGCCGGACTGCTGATGGCGCTCGCGCTGAAAGGCGAGCGGCCGAGCGAGATCGTCGGCTTCGCCCGCGCCATGCGCGCACGCGCGACGCCACTGCCAGGGCCGCGGCCGGCCGGCGAAGTCTTCGACACGTGCGGCACGGGGGGTGATGGCGCGCACACGTTCAACGTGTCGACCGCCGCCGCGCTCGTCGTCGCTGGCGCGGGCGTGCGTGTTGCCAAACATGGCAATCGCGCGGTCTCGAGTCGTTCGGGGAGTGCCGATGTCTTCGAGGCGCTCGGCGTGGCGGCTGCCGCGCCGCCCGATCGCGTCATGACGGCGCTCGATCAGGCGGGGATCGCGTTCTTCTTCGCGCCGACTTGGCATCCGTCGATGCGCCACGCCGGCCCGACACGGGGTCAGCTCGGCGTGCGCACCGCGTTCAACCTGCTCGGCCCGCTCACCAATCCGGCGGGCGCTGAACGGCAAGTCGTCGGCGTGTCGCGACCGGAACAGACCGAGCTCGTCGCGCGCGCGCTTGGCGCGCTGGGATCGACGCGCGCCTGGGTCGTCCATGGCGCTGGCGGGTTGGATGAGCTGTCGACGCTCGGCCACACGAAGGTGTCCGAGTTGCGCGGCGGGACGGTGAACACCTTCTACGTGCACCCGGCCGATGCCGATTTGCCGACGGCCCAGCGTGAGGATCTTGCCGGTGGAACGGCGGCCGACAGCGCGGCGTGCATCCGCGATCTGCTGAACGGCGCCCGCGGGCCGCGGCGCGACATCGTGATCTTCAACGCCGGCGCCGCGCTGCTCGTCGCCGGCCGGGCGACGTCGCTCGCCGACGGTGTGTCGCGGGCGGCGGCGAGTCTCGACCAGGGTCCTGCACGTGCGGCGCTCGACGCGCTGCGGGAGGCGTGCCCGGCATGACGACGATGGCGGATGTGCTCGAGGCAATCGTCGCCGCGGCGCGGCGATCGGCGACGGAGCGCGAACGCGGGACGAGCCGGGCCTCGCTCGAGCGTGTCCTGGCGGACCGGCGGCCCAACGGTGCCGAATTCCGCGCGTCGCTCGGCAAGCCGGGCATTCGCGTCATCGCGGAGTGCAAACGACGATCGCCGTCGCGCGGGATCCTGCGTTCATCCTATGACCCGGCGTCCATCGCGCGCGGTTACAACGCCGCGGGGGCGGCGGCGATTTCGGTGTTGACCGAGCCCTCCTTCTTCGATGGCTCGCTCGATCACCTGCGCGCCGTCCGCGCGGCGGTCGACGTCCCGCTCCTGCGTAAAGATTTCGTGGTCACCGACTATCAGGTGATCGAGGCCGCGGCCGCCGGTGCCGACGCCGTCCTGCTCATCGTCGCGGCGCTCGAGCCGGACGAACTGATGCGTCTTGCGGCGCTGGCTCGTTCGATTGGGCTCGCTGCGCTCGTCGAAGTGCACGATCGCGAGGAGCTGACGTGCGCGCTCGACGTCGGCGCCGACCTCGTCGGCGTCAACAGCCGGAATCTGCGCACGTTGGCTGTCGATCAATCCGTGCTCGACGCCGTCGGCGCCGAGATTCCAAAAGGCGTCACGGCCGTCGCGGAAAGCGGGCTGAAGACGCCGGACGATCTGCGCCGCCTGCACGCGCTGCGCTACGACGCGTTTCTCATCGGTGAACGTTTCATGATCGAGCCGGATCCCGGTAGTGCACTCGCCGCGCTGCGCGAGGCCGCAGCGGAGGCGTCCGTATGACCGGACGTATCCGCGTCAAGATTTGCGGCCTTACGCGGCTCGAAGACGCCGAGCTCGCGGCGTCGCTCGGCGCTGACGCGCTGGGCTTCATCTTCTGGCCGAAGAGTCCGCGCGCGGTCGACGCGGATCGCGTGCGCGCCATCAGCCGGTCGTTGCCGGCGATGCCGTTGCGCGTCGGCGTCTTCGTCGACGCGCCGCCGGACGACGTCGCGGCCGTCGCCGCGCGCGCAGGCCTCGACGCCATTCAACTGCATGGCGGCGAGCCGGTCGGAGCCTACGAGTCGCTCGGCCTTCGCGTCCTGCGCGTCGTGAGCGTCGCCGACGAGGCTGGCATCGAGGCCGCTGCGGCGCTGCCGGCTCATGTCACGCCGCTCGTCGACGCGGTCGATCCCGTGAGGCGCGGGGGAACGGGAATGACGGTCGACTGGACGCGCGCGGCGACCATGGCCCGTCAGCGCCCCATCGTGCTCGCCGGCGGGCTGGCGCCGGAGAACGTCGGTGAGGCGATCGCGCGCGTCAGGCCGTGGGGCGTCGATGTCGCGTCCGGTGTGGAATCGTCGCCAGGCGTGAAGAGCGCCGATCGGCTGCGCGCGTTTTTTGCGAGTGTCCGGGCGGCAGGGGAGGACGAGTGACGACAAGTAGAACGGTGACCGCCGGTCCGCGATTCGGCGTCCGCGATCCGGACGCGCGCGGCTACTTCGGCGAGTTCGGCGGCCGCTTCGTGCCCGAGACGTTGATGGCGCCCGTCGAGGCGCTGACCGACGCCTATTTCTCGGCGCGCAACGATCCTGCATTCATCGCGTCGCTGAATGCGCTCTTCGCCGATTATGTCGGCCGCCCAACGCCCCTCTACGAGGCGCGGCGACTGGCCGGCACGACTGGCGTCCGTGTCTTTCTCAAGCGTGAAGATCTCGCGCACACCGGCGCGCACAAGATCAACAACGCCCTCGGCCAGGCGCTGCTCGCGTCGCGAATGGGCAAGCGGCGCATCGTCGCCGAAACCGGCGCCGGTCAGCACGGCGTCGCCACGGCGACCGCCTGCGCCCTCCTCGGCCTCGAGTGCGTCGTCTACATGGGCGTCGACGACATGGCGCGGCAGGCGCTGAACGTGTTCCGCATGCGCGTGCTCGGCGCGTCGGTCGTGGGCGTCGACGCGGGCAGCCGCACGCTCAAGGACGCGATCAACGAGGCGATGCGCGACTGGGTGTCGAACGTCGAGACGACGTACTACCTGCTTGGATCCGCACTCGGTCCGCATCCGTATCCGCTCATGGTGCGCGAGTTCCAGTCGGTGATCGGACAGGAGGCGCGCGCGCAGGTACTGGCCGCGCTCGGACGGCTGCCGGATCTCGTCGTCGCGTGCGTCGGCGGAGGTAGCAACTCGATCGGGCTTTTCGACGCGTTCATCGACGATGCGTCCGTGCGGCTCGTGGGCGTAGAAGCCGGCGGCCGCGCGATCGAGCCGGGTGAACATGCCGCGCGCTTTGCCGGCGGTCATCCCGGCGTCCTGCACGGCACGCGCAGTCTCGTGCTGCAGGACGCGCACGGCAACATCCTGCCGACGCATTCGGTATCAGCCGGTCTCGACTATCCATCGGTCGGTCCAGAGCACGCGTGGCTCGCGGCCACCGGGCGCGCGCGCTACGACTGGATTGATGACGCCGCGGCGCTCGAGGGATTCGAGTGGCTGGCGCGCAGAGAGGGCATTCTGCCCGCGCTCGAGTCCTCGCACGCCGTCGCGTGGCTCCAACGCGCGTTGCCGACGCTGCCCTCTGGGACCGCTGTCATCGTGAACATCTCCGGTCGCGGCGCCCAGGACGTCGAGACCGTACGTGAACGGTTCTCGGCGCGCACGGGTGGGGCCAGCGAGGCGGTGTCGCGATGAGCCGGATCGCGGGCGTATTTGCGACCGCGCCTCAGCCGCGGCTCGTGGCCTACGCGACGGCGGGCGATCCGGATCTCGACCGGTCCGTCGGCGTCATGACGGCGCTCGCCCGTGGCGGCGCGGACGTCATCGAAGTGGGCGTGCCGTTCTCCGATCCGATCGCGGACGGTCCGGTGATTCAGCGCGCATCGGAACGGGCACTGGCGGCCGGCACGACGCTCGAGGCCGTCTTCGATCTCGTCACGCGCGTGCGACGCGAGATCGCGACGCCCATGGTGCTCTTCACCTACGTGAATCCCGTCGTGCGCATGGGCATCGACGCCTTCGCGGCGCGCGCCGCGGACGCGGGCGTCGACGGGGTGTTGCTGCTCGACCTGCCGATCGAGGAATCAGACTCCGTACATCGCACGCTCGACACGCACGGTCTCGATCAGATCTTCCTCGTCAGCCCCACGACGACCGCCGCACGCCTGGCAGCGGCCGCGCA
>CALFMR010000460.1 GCA_937880585.1 uncultured Acidobacteriota bacterium | reverse complement strand
AGGACTAAGGGCAGGGAAAAGCGGAGCCAGGGAAAAGGGGAAAGGACAGAACCAAATAAAAGATGACGCCGCGAGCGCCCCTAATCCCTTTGCCCTTGCCGTGCCCTTCTCTGCCCTGCCCCTGTCCTCAGCTCTCAATTGCCTCGTACTCGTCCTTCAGCCGCGCGACGACGTTCGGATCGGCGAGGGTCGTCGTGTCGCCGAGGGCCTTGCCGTCGGCGATGTCGCGCAGCAGACGGCGCATGATCTTGCCCGACCGCGTCTTCGGCAGGTCGGCGGCGAACAGCACCTGATCTGGCCGCGCGATGGCGCCAATCTTCTGCGCCACGTGCTCGCGCAGTTCCTGGGCGAGCTCAGGGCTTGGCGCCGTGCCCTCCTTCAGCGTGACGAACGCCGCCACCGCCTGGCCCTTGATGTCGTGCTTCTTGCCGACGACAGCCGCTTCGGCCACGCGGGGATGATCGACGAGCGCGCTCTCTACTTCCATCGTGCCGATCCGATGTCCCGCCACGTTCAGCACGTCGTCGACGCGGCCGAGCAGCCAGTAGTCGCCGTCCGCATCGACGCGCGCGCCGTCGCCCGTGAAATACACGCCATCCTTCCAGCGGCTGAAATACTGCGTGACGAAGCGCTCGGGATCGCCGTAGATGCCGCGCAGCATGCCCGGCCACGGCTTCGTGAGCGCGAGGAACCCGCCGCCCTGCTCCACCGGCTGCCCCGCCGCGTTGCGGATCTCGGGCGTGATGCCGGGAAATGGCCGCGTCGCCGATCCCGGCTTGAGCGTCGTGATGCCGGGCAGCGGCGTGATGAGGATGTGCCCGGTCTCGGTCTGCCACCACGTGTCGACGATGGGACACCGTCCACGCCCGATGTGCTCGTGGTACCACATCCACGCCTCGGGATTGATCGGCTCGCCGACCGATCCGAGCAGGCGCAGCGTGCTGAGATCGCGGCGTGCGGGCCACTGCGATCCCCAGCGCATGAATGCGCGAATCGCCGTCGGCGCCGTGTAAAGAATCGTCACGCCGTGCCGCTCGACGAGCTCCCAGAAGCGATCCTTCTCCGGCCAGTCGGGCGCGCCTTCGTACATCAGCACCGTCGCGCCGTTGGCGAGCGGCCCATAGACGACGTAGCTGTGGCCGGTCACCCAGCCCAAATCCGCCGTGCACCAATACACGTCGTCATCGCGGAGATCGAAGACCCAGCGCGTCGTCGCGTAGGCGCCGACGAGATAGCCGGCCGTCGTGTGGACGATGCCCTTCGGCTTCCCGGTCGTGCCCGACGTGTAGAGGATGTAGAGCATGTCCTCGGCGTCCATCGGCTCGGGGTCGCACGACGTGGGCGCGTCCGCCATGAGCTCGTGGTACCAGCGATCGCGTCCTTCCTTCATCGCCACCGGCAGCGGATCCGCTTCGCGGCGCCGCACGACGACGACGTGGCGGACAGAGGGGGCGCCTTCGAGGGCGGCGTCCGACGTCTGCTTGAGCGGCACGATGCCGCCGCGGCGGAAACCACCGTCCGCCGTGATGAGCATGGAGGCTTCGCAGTCGTTGATGCGGTCGCGCAGCGCGTCCGCGCTGAAGCCGCCGAACACGACGTTGTGCACGGCGCCGATGCGCGCGCACGCGAGCATCGCAATCGCGAGCTCGGGCACCATCGGCATGTACATCGCGACGCGGTCGCCCTTCTTCACGCCGAGTGACTTCAGCACGTTGGCGAACTGGCAGACTTCGCGATGGAGATCGAAGTAGGTCAGCGTTCGACGATCGCCAGGCTCGCCCTCCCACACGATCGCGGCCTTGTTGCGGTGCGCGGTGCGCAGGTGGCGATCGAGGCAGTTGGCGCTGACGTTCAGCCGGCCGCCGGTGAACCACTTCGCGTGCGGCGGCTTCCACTCGAGGACCTTCGTCCACGGCTCGATCCACTCGAGCGATGCCGCGAAGCTCGCCCAGAACGCTTCCGGATCGGCGGCTGCGCGGGCGTAAATTTCCGGATCGGTCACGAGCGCGCGATCGCGCCACTCGGGCGAGGGCGGAAACACACGGGTTTCGTGGAGCAGCGCGTTGATCTCGGGAGCGGACGGACGGTCGGTCATGGCAACACCTGAGAGGAGCGGCGGACCGCGCGGGCCCGCCGAAACGTCCGGACGCGGCGCTCAGGCGCCCGGCGAGGGTGGCGGCTGCGGCTTGCGCTTCGCAACGAAGACGCGTCCGAGAAGACCGCCGATGAGGCCGAACACAGCATACATGGGCAGCGTGACCGCGGCCTGGAGCAGCACGATGTTTCGCCCCGTGAAGAGCACGTCGAAGCGATCGCGGACCTCGGGCGGGAGCTGCGGATTCTGTTCGAGCAGATCGCGCAGCCGATCCTGCATCAGGTCGCCGGCCGCGCTGAAGATGGCAACGGCGGCGATAATCGCGAGGATCGCGCCGACCAGGCCGGCGAGCAGGCCGCCAAGCGCGGCGTCAGCCGCATCGAGCGGCTCGGGCTGGCGTTGCTGCTGGAGATACGCGGCGATGCCACCGCCGACGACGACCCAGAGGCAGCAGCAGAGATTGCCGGCGCTGACGAAGGGCAGCGACGAGAGGATGCCGATGAACAGGCCACCGACGATGGCCGGCTGGTAGCGCCCCATACGCGATTCGACGCCTCAGGCGCATCGGGCGGCCGTTGGAGGCCGCCCGATGCTACCGGAATTCCTGGCGCGAAGCAGCGCCGCTCCGCGCCCGAGCCGCGACCGGCCGCACGGGCCTCAGTCGTAGTACTCGCGGCCGAGGTGCGTGATGAGCTCCTCGCCGCGCATGTAACGCAGCGTGTTCTTGAGCTTCATCAACTGGATGAAGAGGTCGTGCTCCGGGTAGAGCCCGCGCGCGTGCATCGGACTCTTGAAATAGAACGAGAGCCATTCCTGGATGCCCGACATCCCCGCGCGCTTCGCCAGGTCCATGAACAGCGCCACGTCGAGGACGACCGGCGCGGCCAGGATGCTGTCGCGGCAGAGGAAGTTGATCTTGATCTGCATCGGATAGCCGAGCCAGCCCACCAGATCGATGTTGTCCCAGCCTTCTTTCGCGTCGCCGCGCGGCTTGTAGTAGTTGATGCGTACGACGTGGTGCAGGTCGTGGTAGAGGTCCGGGTACAAGCTCGGCTGGAGGATGTAGTCGAGCACCGACTTCTTGCTCTCCTCCTTCGTCTTGAACGACGCCGGGTCGTCGAGCACTTCGCCGTCGCGGTTGCCGAGGATGTTGGTCGAGTACCAGCCGTCGACGCCGAGCA
>CALFMR010000459.1 GCA_937880585.1 uncultured Acidobacteriota bacterium | reverse complement strand
CAGCGCCCGCCAAACGATCGCGACTCGCTGATTCGCGCGCGATCATCCGGCTGCCGTCATCCACGCGTTCGAGCCCGCGCCCGACACCTTCGCGACGTTGGAGCATCGGACGGCCCATCTCCCCAACGTTCATGCGCACGCAGTCGCACTCGGCGCCGAGCCGGGCCGGCGGACGCTGCGTCAGTTCGAGAACTCACGCCTCAGCACGCTGGCCGACGCGGCGCCGTTCGTCGACACCTTTCATCCCGAGGCTCGCGGCGCCGTCGCGGTCGAGACGACGACGCTCGATGCGTTCGCGGCGGAGAAGGGCATCGAGGCCATCGACCTGCTCAAGATCGACACCGAAGGTCTCGACTACGAGGTTCTCACCGGCGGCGCCCGGCTTTTCGCCAACCGCCGCGTGACCTTCGTCGTCTGTGAGTTCAACGAAGTCCGGCGTCCGGCAGCCGGCGGCGCGGCGGGACTGGTCGAGCTTCACGACCTGCTCGCGGGCTGGGGCTTCCGTCTGTTCATGATCCAGAATGACTACGTCGTGCCCGATCGCAACTACTTCGCCGTGCGCAATGCGCTCTTCGTCCTTCCGTAGATCCGCATGAGTCCACGCCTTCATCCGCTGCGAGCCGCGGCGCTCGCGCTCGTCCTCTCCGTGCCGGTCCTGGCGCAGTCCTCGGCCGTCCGGGTGCCGATGGACGTGCCGGTGTCGCACGCCGATCTCCCGGCCTTCAACGAGCAGGATCTGCGCGAGTGGCTGACCTTCCTGTCGTCGGACACGCTTCAGGGGCGCGAGGTCTTCACGGAAGGCTACGGGATGGCGGCGTCGTACGTGGCCGACCACCTGCGCTCCTGGGGGCTGACGCCGCTTGGAGACGATGGCACCTACTTTCAGGTGGTGAAGGAGCGGACCTATCAGGTCACGCGGCACTCGTCGGTGACGATCGAGGCAAACGGGCGGTCGCGGACGTTCGCTGATGGGGACCACGTGACGTTTCCCGTCCGGGCCGGGAGTCGCCGCACGCTGACGTTCACCGGTGTCGACTTCGTCAGCCCGGACGTCCCGCCAGCGGCCGGAGCGACGGCCGACGCGTCCCCGACGTCAACGACGGCAGGCAGTCGGCTGCTCGTCTATCTGCCAGGCGCGCGTTTCGGCGTGCCGCGTGAGGATTCGCCGGACGAGGGCGACGAGGGCCCGGGCGTCACGGCGACGATTCGCTTCGTGCCCGCACCGCCAGGAGGCGAAGGCGCGACGAACCGTCAACCGGCCGTGACGACGACGCGGCTCACGACGGTGCGGCGGGTGGACGGCGCGATCACACCGCAACTGAGCGGCGACGAGACGTTCTATGAGGCCCTCCTGGCCGGTGCGCCTCGCTCGCTGGATGACCTGCGCGACGAGGCCCGTCGCGGCCGGCCGCCCGCGCCCTTCACGCTTCGCAACGTGACCGTGACGATTCACGTCGACAACACCTACGACGTCGTCTCGACGCGCCTGACCGAGAACGTCGTCGGTCTCGTGCCCGGGCGCGATCCGAAGCTGCGCGACACCTACGTCTTCTTCGGCGCGCACCTCGATCACGTCGGCTATCGGCAGGCAGGTCCCGTCGAGCAGCAGGCCGACTGTCGTCCGGCGCCGCCGGGCGATTTGATCTTCAACGGCGCTGATGACGACGGATCGGGGACGACGGCGTTGATGGCGATGGCCAAAGCCTTGGCCGAAGGACCGAAACCCAAGCGATCGGTGGTCTTCATCTGGCACGCGGGCGAGGAGGCCGGACTGCTGGGCTCGCGTTACATGGCGGACTTTCCGGTCGTGCCGCTCGACCACGTCCAGGCCGAACTGAACATCGACATGATCGGCCGCAATCGCGACGACGACCCGTCGCAGGCGAACACGGTGTACGTGATTGGTGCTGATCGGATCAGCACGGATCTGCACAACCTGCTCGTCGAGACGAATCGACGCGCGGATCGACCCCTGACGCTCGACTACGAGTTCAACGACCCGGCCGACCCGAACTCGTTCTACACGCGGAGCGATCACTACAGCTACGCCTCGAAGGGCATCCCGATCGCGTTCTTTTTCACGGGTGAGCACCCGGACTACCACGCCAACACGGACTCGGTGGAGAAGATCCTCTTTCCCAAGCTGGTGCGCATCGCCCAGTTCATCTACCAGTCCGGATTTGACATCGCCAACTCCGACCGGACCCTGGAGCGGGACAACCGCGGCCCGCGGGCGGGGAAGGGGTTTGCGGGCGGGCCGCTGGGGACGTAGCGCGCCCGGGTCTGGCCCGGGCATCTGGCGAGACCCGGTCTCTTTTGTACAACCCTCATATCCGCTGCAGGTTACCCCGTGAAAACCCGTGAAGCGAACACACGGCGAATGTTGGCTAAACCCGCGTATTTCT
>CALFMR010000458.1 GCA_937880585.1 uncultured Acidobacteriota bacterium | reverse complement strand
CATCGACGCGACGAAATGGATCGGCCGCATCAGTCCGCGTCCCGTCTTCCTGATGCAGGGCGGCAAGGACGTCATCATCTCCAAGGACAGCGGACGCAAGCTGTACGCCGCTGCGGGCGAGCCGAAGGAGCTCTGGGAAGACCCGGGCGTCGGACATGCCGCGTTCGACACGGCGCGCCCGGCTGAGTACGAACGCCGCGTCGTCGGATTCTTCGATCGCTATCTCGGTCCGACCGCCGTGGCCGGCATCACCCACTGAGGAGGGCCCGTGCCCGTCGTCGTCCGCACCGTCCTGCTGCTCATCGTGTCGAACCTGTTCATGACCATCGCGTGGTACGGCCATCTGCGCACGCTCGGGAACCGGCCGTGGTACGTCGCGGCCATCCTGAGTTGGGCCATCGCGTTCTTCGAGTACATGTTCCAGGTGCCGGCCAATCGCATCGGCTACACGGCGCTCACGCTGTCGCAGCTCAAGATCATCCAGGAAGTCGTGACCTTGTCCGTGTTCGTGCCCTTTGCGATGCTGTACATGGGCGCGCCGTTCAAGCTCGACTACTTGTGGGCCGGGCTGTGCCTGGTCGGCGCGGTGTTCTTCATCTTCAGGGCGTAATCATGAAACGAGCGCCGGCCGTCCTCCTCGGTCTTGCAGGCTTCGTCGGCGCGGCGCTGTTCGTGCCGTTCGCCGTGGCTGTCCACGCGCAGCTCGCCGCCGGACTCTACGCCAACTGGACGGACCTCGAAACGTGGACGCATCCCGACGATGGCGCCCGGGAGGACGAACTGGGGCTGGGACTCCAGCCGTCGGGACCGACGGGCGTGGCCCTCGTCGCGTTCACGGCACGCGTGAGCCGCGTCGAACGCCGCGCGCCACCCAGCGCACTCGCCGTGCAGGTGGGCATTCCGTTCACCGCCAATCCCAGCATCGTGCGCACGCCGACGCTCACGTTCACGATCGAGAACGCCGCGCACGAACATTCCGTGCTCAATCTTGGCGGACGGCTGCGCGTCGACGCGTCGCCCGGCGCCGGACCGATCGGGAACGGCATTGCGGAGATCACACCGGCCGAATATCAGCGGCTCGCGGGCGCGCGCACGCTCGCGGCGAACGTGGTCGGCTTCGACGTCACGTTCCGCGAGGATCAGATTCGCGCGATGCGGACATTCGCCGAACAGCTGCACCTTCCAGTCGCGGATCCTGATCAGGCTCCCGACACCGGATCCGCCGGTGGCGCCGCGGCAGCCGGACGCGCGACCTTGGGCCGGTAGCGCGTGAGCGCGGGCGTGACGGCCGCAATCACGGCCGTCGCGATGAGACAGCCCACGCCGCCGGTCACGACCGACAATCGCGCGCCGATCCACTGCGCGGCCAGTCCTGCCTCGAGCTCGCCGAGCTGCGGGCCACCCATGAAGAAGACCATGTTCACGCCCACCATGCGCCCACGCATGGCATCGGGCGTCTCGAGCTGACGCATGACGTTGCGGATGACCGTGCTCACGGCGTCAGCGGCGCCCGTCATCGCGAACGTGGCAAACGCCAGCCAGAACGCCGTCGAGACGCCGAATGCGATCGTCGCGAGCCCATAGGCGACGACCGCCCAGAGCAGCAGAACGCCCTGACGCGCGATGCGCGGCGCGATGGCCATCATCGCAACCGTGGCCAGGACCGCCCCGACCGCGGGCGCCGCCGACAAGAGCCCATAGCCCGTGGCGCCGACGTGCAGGATGTCCTGCGCGAAGATCGGCAGAAGCGCGGTCGCGGACGCGAAGAACGTCGCGAAGAAATCGATCAGCATCGTCGATCGGACGACGGGCTCGCGGAAGACGAATGACAGTCCCTCGCGCATGGCGGCGATCGAGAACTGATCGCGCGCATGCACGGTCGATCGATCCGTCGCCGGCACGTCGCGCATCAGCAGGAGTGCGACGATGACCGCGGAGAACGACACGGCGTCGACGACGTACGCCCAGCCCACGCTCGATTGCGCGATGAGGAGTCCGGCGGCGGCCGGACCCGCAACCGAAGCGGTCTGCATCATCGCCGTGCTCAGACTGATGGCGTTCGACAGCTCGTGGCGAGGAACGAGCATCGCAACCATCGATTGCCGCGACGGCGGGTCGAACGCGCCGATGGCGGCCCCCGCCGCGGCGAGCACGTACAGCGGCCACACGACCTGGATGTGGGCGAAGGCCAACACGGCCAGGAGCGCGGCGACGATCGTGCCGCCGATCTGCGTGACGAGCATCAGCGTCCAGCGATCGATCACGTCGGCGGCGAGTCCGGCGATGAGCGAAAAGATGATGACCGGCACGGCGCGCACGAGGCCGACCAGGCCAAGCGCGAGGCCCTTCTGGCCCGGCGGCACGAGCAGCGACACGTGCCAGAGGATCGCGGTCTGCTGCACGAACGTGCCGGTGAACGACACGCCGAGCCCGATCCACAGGAGGCGGAAGTTTCGGAAACGAAGCGATGACAGCACAGGATGCGGTCGGGTGGGACGGGCGCGTCCGGCCTCCGCCGGCCCCTCATCGACGGGACGCTTGGCGGGCTCGGGGCGCTGCGCTATCCTGTGGCCCGGTCCAGCCTATGTATCTTACGATTCGCGCTCTCCACGTGCTCCTCGGCGCGCTGTGGTTCGGCTTCGCCGCGTTCGCCGCGTTTCTCCTCATGCCCGCCATGGAAGGGGCAGGTCCGGGCGCGGCCAAAGTGGCCGAAGGCCTCGATCGGCGTGGGCTGGTCGCCGCGATGGGCGCACTCGCGGGGCTGACCATCCTGTCGGGCCTGTGGCTGTACTGGCGTTACACGGCGGGCTTCAATCCGGTGATCAGCCGCACGCACGCCGGCATGGCGTTCGGCCTCGGCGGCGTGCTCGGCATCATCGCCGCGATCCTCGGCGGATCGGTGGTCGGCCGGTCGATGAAGCGCGCGGCCGCGATTGCGGCGTCCGCGGCTGCGGCGCCTGAAGCGGACCGTGCGCGGCTGCTCGGCGAGGCCGCCGCCCTGCGCGCCCGCGCCCACACGGCCGGCAAACTGGTCGCCATCCTCCTCGCGATCACCATCATCCTGATGGCGACTGCGGCCTACGCGTAAGAGCAAGTCAGAAGTTTGAAGCCAGAAGCCAGGGACACTGGCGCTGGACAAGTCAGAACTTCGGGCCGGAAGTTAGAAGTGAGCGTGGCGCCAGCGACGCAGCAGACCGTCATCCGCACATCACCCATCACCTACGCGGGGCCGAACGTCACGCGCGCGGCCGAAGCAGACGTGCGCCGTGGCGCAGGTCCTGGAAAAACGTGCCGGCACGGGCTGGCAGCCGCATGGACGGGATGGACGTGCGCGCACAGGATACCAGCGATCGGATTCGCGAACGCCGGCGTCCGGATCTGCTACAGTTCCGTCCCTATGGCACCGCAGCAGAAAGACGCCCGCGCGCTTCCGGGCGAAGCGCTCGGAATGGTCGAGACGCGAGGATTCATCGGCATGGTCGAAGCGACCGACGCGATGGTCAAGACGGCCAACGTCGTCTTCGTCGGCTGGCAGAAGGTCGACGCAGGTCTCGTCACCGCCATCGTCCGCGGCGACGTCGCGTCCGTCAAAGCCGCGACGGACGCCGGCGCGGCTGCGGCGCGCAAGGTCGGCGAGCTCGTCGGCGTCCACGTCATCCCCCGCCCGGTCGACGGTCTCGAAGACACGTTTCCGATCGCCTGAAGCCACGCTTCGCGAGTCGTCTTGTTTGCAGTGCGTTGGGGCGATCTTTCTTTACCTGCTCGCGGGGCCCCACCCCCGCTCGCCCGCTCAGCGCCGCTCCTCCGTCGCGGGCTTCGCGGACTTTGATTACGGCGCTTCGCCGCCCTCGCGAGTCATCTTTTTTTGCAATGCGTTGGGGCCCCACCCCCAACGCTACGGCGCTTCGCCGCCCTCGCTGCGCTCGGGGGCTCGCGGTGTCATCTTTTACTTCTGGCTTCTGGCTTCAAACTTCTAGCTTTTCTTCGCGCGCGTCCGACGACGGGCGAGAGCGGGAGACCGTCGCCGGTCACGAGCGGCTGCTGGGGATCGACGAGCAGGTCGAAGATGTGTCCCTGCCGCGTGCGCAGGAACAGGCCGTGCCCGTCGGTGAGGAGCCGCAAGTCACCGGCATCGTCGAGCGTCTCGGACAGGCGGCGGCGGAAGTACTCGCGCAGCGTGTCCATCATCTGGCGCAGGACGGCGGGCGTGAAGCCGCGTCGACGCAGCTCGGCGAGCGCGACGAGCTCGAGGACGTCGACCGGCGAATACCGCCGTTCGGTGAAGCCGCCCTGGCTCGTGCGGCGCGGCGCAATGGCGGACTGGAACACGCGCGTCTCATCCCAGCCCTGAAGCTGGCGCGCGGTGAGCCCGGTGAGCGCGGCGACTTCACGCGCGCTGTAGCTGGTCTTGAGCCGCATCAGGAACGAAGCCGCCTCCAGCGCCCGCGTCCTGCCCCCGCGGCCCGTCCGGCACCCGGGCCGGCGGCACGCCGCGAACGTCTCAGGCCGTGAACGCCCGCGCGATCGTATCCGATTGCCGCGCCCCGTCCAGATCCTTGTCCGTGACGCCGCCCTCGCTGTGCGTGCTCCACGTCACGGTCACCTTCTTGTAGCTCACCGTGAGATCGGGATGATGGTCGTGCGCCTGCGCCTCGAACGCGAGGCGAGTGACGTACGCGATGGCGTCGGGAAACGACGCGAACGTGAACTGCCGCGTGATGGCATCGCCCTGCACGGCCCAGCCGGACATCTTCGACACGGCAGCCTGAACGTCAGTACTCGATAGCTTCATGGGAAATCCTCCTCGAGCGCCCGCCCTTCTGGCCTCTGGCTTCGAACTTCTAACTTGCTCTTACGAGCTGTACCACGCCGAGAGAGGACGGCGCTCAGCGCTCGAAGCGATCGGGGGATATCTGCGCGAGCACGGGATCTTCGACGCCGTCGACGAGCAGTCCGGACACGAGCGCGGCCGTGAGCGGCGTGAGCAGCACGCCGTTGCGATAGTGGCCGCTGGCCGCAATCACGCGCGGGGCGCGCGCGTAGCGGCCGATGGCCGGCAGTTCGTCAGGCAGTTTGGGACGCAGGCCGACGCGGATGGCTTCGATCCGCGCAGAGGCTGCCGCGGGAAACAGCGACGACGCCGCGGTGGTCATCGCCTGCACGCCGGCGACCGTCGGCTCTTCGTCGAAGCCGACGTCTTCCATCGTCGCGCCAACGAGCAGCGAGCGATCCGACCACGGCACGGCGTAGCATCTCGGTCCCCAGATGACGCGGCGCGGCAGTTCGCCGTCGGTCCAGGTCAGATGCACGAGCTGGCCGCGGACGGGCCGCATCGGCAGGGCCGCGACGTTTGCCACGCGCACCCGCTTCGACCAACTTCCCGCGGCAACGACGACCGCGTCCGCTTCATATCGCCGATCGTCTGCGCGAACGACCGCCGCGTCGCGCGACGACTCGACGGACGCGGCCTCGACGGGCATCTCGAAGATGGCGCCAGACATCTTCGCGTGCGCCACGAGCGCAGCGACGAGCGCGCGCGCGCGAACGAATCCGTGCGCCGCGATGAACAAACCGCCGCGTGCCGAAGGATGAACGGTCGGCTCACGCTCGCCGAGTGCGGACGAATCGAGCCACTCGGCCTCGACGCCACGCGCGTCGAGCCACGCCTTCATCCCTTGCAGCCGGCGCGCCTCCTCGTCGTCGAGCGCGACTTCGAGCGTGCCCGTACGCGCGAACTCGACCGGGACGTCGGCCGCGGCGAGCTTCTCCATGAACGCGGGATAGAGCGACAGGCTGCGCGACGTGAGATCGAGCAGCGCCGGATGATCGTGCGCTTCGAGATACGGGGCGAGGATGCCGGCCGACGCCTGCGTCGCGCCGCGCGCCGGCCCGCGCATGTCGAGCACGGTGACCGACACGCCGCGGTCGGCGAG
Source organism: uncultured Acidobacteriota bacterium (assembly GCA_937880585.1). Lineage (GTDB taxonomy): Bacteria > Acidobacteriota > Vicinamibacteria > Vicinamibacterales > SCN-69-37 > CALFMR01. The sequence goes on along the minus strand of CALFMR010000458.1, from coordinate 3,076 downwards.
CGCGTCGGCAATGCTTGCGCCGATGACGCCGGCGCCGACGACCACGACTTTCACATAGTCAAGTGTATGTCGCCGCGTCGCGCAGCTTCGTGTCGCCGGACAAACGCCATCTGGCGGACGTCAGCGGTGCCGTGACGAGGTCGAGGACGAAGAGCCTGAGGAACTGGACGACGACGGATGGCTGGATGCCGGCGTCTCGTCACTCTTCGATGGGCCGACGGGCGGCTGCCAGGAATCGGGCCGGCGATTCCCGCCCCATCCCCAGTAGACCGGCGACGGAGGATCCGGTTTGTGGCGATATCCCGCCGGCACGGCCACGGGAACGACGACGGGCACGGCGACCGGAACCACGACGGCCGCCGGTTCAGTGTCGACGGGCTCGACGGCGGGAACTTCAACCGGAGCCATGGGATCCGGCGCCTCGAACACCGCGTCGGCGGGAACCTGTCCGTCAGCTCCCGCGGGCATGATGGCCGCATCGGGCGCGGGAGCGCGGCGGGCCGTTTCGATCATCGCCCGGATGACCGTCTCGCTCAGCCCGTCCTTCCGCAGCGCGATGATGTCGGCGGCCGTCAGATGGAACTCCGAGCCGTCCGTCTGGATGAGGGCGACGAGGATGTCGTCGCCGAGGCCATGCGCCTTCAGGCCGAGCAGGTCTTCGATGGTCGCGGCAGCCGCGGAACGCACCGAGAGTGGCCCAGCCAGTAACAGCACGGCAACCGACCAGCGGAGGACGCGGAACAGCATGACGGGTCTCGTGCGATCTGGACTGCAACGCTGATACCGAACGGCGAGCCGTGTGCCATGGGGAATCACGACACCCGGCGCTGGAAAATGCGCGGCACTGTGCACGCGAAAGGACGCGGACTGTCTCCGCGCCGCGCGCAGAACTGCGCAGGCAGCCGGAATGTCCGCATCGCGCCCGCCGCGCGTGTGCGGTACGTCCCTTGCTGAGCGGAAAGGCGTGATTTCCGGTCGGGCGCTCGTCGTGACGCTGTTTGGCACGGGCTGCATCGCGGCAGCCGGCGTCGGCAGCTATCTGGCCGTCCGAACCGGCTCGCGCTCAGTGGCGACCGAGCACGCGGTCGTCCAGCCGGCCGCGGTCGAGGCTGCGCAGCCAGCCGTCGAGTCGGCGGCACTCAGCCAGTCAGCGGCGGTACCCGCACCTGCTCCATCAACTCCCGACGTCCACACCGGTCCGCCGCCCACCCAAACCTCGCGTGTCATGCCGGCGAATCCGCCGCGCGCCGCGGCGCCGGCGGCCGAGAGCCGGCGCGTTGCGCGCCGGACCGCGCGGCGAGAAGTTCGCCGCATGGCGGCCGCGGAGGCCGTCCGGCGTCATCCAGTCCCCACGCAAGCACACACTGAGGATCCGACGCGCACGGCTCCAACCGAAGCGCCGGTCTCGTCGAACGTCCTCGATCCTCCGCCGACGATCCCCGACATGCGCGTCGCGGAATCGGCGAACCTTCCGGCCTCGTCAGCCGGCGCGATGCTGCCCGAGCCGCTGGATGAAGTCGTCATCGGCCGTCACTCGGTCATCGGCATTCGCCTCGAGTCGCCCATCTCGTCGGCGACGGCCCGCCTCGAGGATCGCATCGCCGGCCGCGTCACGCGCGATGTCATCGTGGACGGTCGCGTCGCCATTCCATCGGGCTCCCTCGTCGACGGCGTCGTGACGATGGTCGATCGCGGCGGCCGGTTTCGTGAGCGGGCGCGCGTCGGCATCCGGTTCACGTCGGTCACGGTCGCCGAGGACATGCGCGTCCCGATCGAGACCGAGACGATCTTCCGCGAAGGCGATCCGCCCGGCGGTGAGGCCACATCGAAGGTCGGAAGCGGCGCGGTCATCGGCGCGATCATCGGCGCGGTGCTCGGCGGCAAACGCGGTGCGGCCGTCGGCGCGGGCGCCGGTGCCGCGGGCGGAACGGCCGTCGTGATGTCGTCGGACGCGAATCCCGCGACGATCCCCGCAGGCACGACGCTGACCGTCCGTCTTAGCGCGCCGGCCACCGTGCTGATCCAGCACGATCTGCAATAGCGCGCTAGGGCTCGGCCCTCCACAGCTCCTCGTACTTCCCGTCTTCGTCCCGTTCGAGCGCGACCATGCCGTGAAGCGGAAACGCGGCCGACGCGGGCGACAACCGTTCGAGCACGGCGGCGATGTTCGGCATGTGGCCGACGACGAGCAGGTCTCGATCTTCAGCGTTCAGCAGATTGCAGGTGATCTCGGGCGGATCGGCGGGCGCGAGACCTCGCGTCATCTTGAACGTGGCGAACGGCGCGCACGTCTGGAGGAACGCGTAGGCCGTCTCGCGAGCGCGAAGCTTGCCGCTGTGCCAGATGGCGGCGGGCGTCACGCCGCGCGCGTGCGCGTCGCCGGCGAGTCGCTGCGCCTGGTCACGGCCACGCGCCGAGAGCGGCCGTTGTGCGTCGACGCCGGGCGCGAGCGCGTCGGCGTGGTGCACGAGGACGAGCGTCATGGCGTCGATTGCGTGGCGTAAATCGTTGGACTGTCCAAGATCTCGCGCGCGGCGCGGGCATCATCTTCGTGCACGAGGAGCGCGATGCCGCCCAGCCATTGGGACGGCTGCGCCCCGCCGCAGTCATCGCATCGGCGCAACGCCGTGATGCCCGCGGCCTCGAGCGCGGATCGCGCGATTTCTGCCTCGAACGGATTGGCGAACGTACGAATGGCGACCAGGGCGGCAAATGGCATCGGCTGTCGTCCCTTTGGGATGCTACCATCCCGCGCCGATCGCCGGCGGCATCTAATCGCTACCGTGCCGGTGACTGGCCGATGCCGGGCACTCGTTCGAGAATGGCTGCGAGCAGATGGTCAGGGTCATCAGTCCCCAGCCGCGTCGTACCGCCGTTTTTCGTACGAATCGCAACAGCTTGGAAACCCGAGACGTTGTAGAGCCATCCGCCTCCGGCCCAGCGGATGCCCCAGCCCGAGTACCAAGGATTCACCACAGTTTGCGCGGCGTCGACATCACGGAGGGCGATTGTCCGTTTGAAGATGCCCGGCCCAAAGCGCCAGCTAACATTGCGGTTGTCAACCGAGACGGTCATG